>JANYER010000121.1 GCA_025359825.1 Granulicella sp. | reverse complement strand
CCTCGATCTCAGCCACATTTCCTAACTTCGCAGCATCCGCATGGGCAATCACCCACGCCATCTGCCCATTCAGAACCGCCCAGGCCGCCAGCACCTGGCTCCAGTCGCGCTCCGCATAGTGCTGCACCGCGACCCACTCCTCCTGCTCATACCTCGACAGCTTCTATCCGCTGGCAATCTGCATCCGCACCACACGTCCCAAATTATTCACGGCTGAGTCAGTCAGATGCCCGATCACCTGCTTCGCACACCACTTCCCATCCCGCTCAGGTCGAGTTGCCGCTTCTTCACTCAACTTCCCCAGCCAGCGCATCCCAGCCATCACCACATCTTCCAGCCGTCCAGCCAACTCCGTCGGCACCAGCGCGGCAATATCCGACCCCTGCGCATACGTCACTCCCATCCAAACTCTCCCTTCCGCACATCAAACTCAATCGAACCTTCCAACAGATACACTGCCACTACATCAAACCGTACCTGTATCTCCTCCCGCAACTCCCGCGCAAACCCCTTCAGATACGCCCGCCCCATCTTTCGCAACATCATCTGCTTCTCTGCATCGACTGCCGCCTCTGCCGGCTCCATCGGATCCCGCCCGGAGCGCGTCTTCACCTCCACAAAGCACAGCCACTCCCCATCCCAAGCGATCAGGTCCACATCCCCGCGCAGGCGCACACTCCTCCACCGTCGCGCCACCACCACATACCCCAGCCGACGCAAATACAGCAGTGCCTCACGCTCCCCGCGCAACCCAGTAGCCAGATGCGGAGCCATCCCGCTCCCGCGCCGCCGCGCCAGACCATCGAGCCGCCGCAGCCCCCACCCCTGCATCCCCAGCCACATCGAGCTCGCCGCCATTCGCATCATCGCTATCCACCAATCCCGCCAGCTTACCCTGCTCCACCCCAGCGCCCAAACAAAAAGCGCACAGCAACCGAAGTCACCGTGCGCCCTTTGTTTCTACACCTCAAGAGTTGAATAGTTAGAAAGAAACCCTCAGAGCAGCCTGTCCCGTCCGGTTGCCCGCATTCTCCGCCGTCTGCGGAGCGCTCAGCACCCCAAACGTCGACGCGCTATCCACCACCGTCGAAGGTGGTGCAAAGTTCGTGTGGTTCAGCACATTCGTAAACGTGCTCTCGAACCGCACATGCACACGCTCGGTAATGCTGAAGGCCTTAGCCACGCCCATACTCACTGCCGCCGTCCCGGGCCCTTGCAGTATGCCGACGCCCGCATTGCCAAACCGGCCCGCACTTGCAGGAGTAGCCGCAAACGCTGCCAGATTGAAGTACTGCGCCCGCGACTGTCCCGCATAGAAGTTGTTCGACACCACATCCGGCCTCAGCACCGCACTCCGGTTCGCGACGTTCGTGTTGGAAGCGTCATTCGTCGCACTGATGCTCGGCGTCAGCCACGGTCCTGTCTCCAGCATCGTCACATTGGTCAGGTCCCATCCGCCCAGCACCTGGTTCTTCCAACCGCCACCCGTCAGAAACTGCCGCCCTTTGCCAAATGGAAGTTGGTACACGCCAGAGAGCAGCATCCGGTGATGCCGTGACCCCGATACATTTCCATAGTTCGCTCCCAGGTTGAAGCGGTCCGCCACCGGCAGTCCGTAGTTCACCTCTCCCGCAAACGATCCTGGCGCATCGCCCTGGTTGTTCGCCTGGTTATTTGCAAACGTATAGTTCGCGTCGAAGTACAGACCATGCGCCATCTTCCGCGTCGCCTCAAATTCAAAGGCCCGGTAGTTCGCCTTGCCCGCATTGAAGGTACTCAGCAACGAGAACCAGTTCTGATACGGAGCACGGGTATCGACATACACACCGGCGGTCGCACCGGTGCTGTAAGGAGTCGTGCTCGCATGAATCTGGTTCAGGTCCTCCGTCACACTTAGCCGATACGTATGCATCCCTACATAGCTCGCGCGCAGCGAAGTACTCTCACTCACCTGCCGCTCCACCGTCAAGCTCCACTGGTTCGACTGCGGATCACGATAGTTCGGATCGACCCCCTGATCCAGGCTGCCGCCACCATATTGCACCCCAACGGTTGGTGGAGCAGTTCGCGGAAACACAATCTGCGGTGTATTCGCACCCGCCATATTCACATTCGAATACGTATGCAGATTCGAAGTCGGGTTACCGCTGTTGTTGAACGATAGCGGCCCAAGATTCGTCATCGTATAGATCCCGAAGCCCGCCCGCACCACCGTCTTCGTATCGTTGAACGGCCGATACGCAACCGACACGCGCGGCTGAAAGTTGCCCTTGTACGTATTGCGCAACCCCTGCGGCAGACCCGCCTGGCTTGCCGTCACATACTTGGTGCAAGGCACCGTGTTGTTGTTCAGATTGCAGGCATTGATCGACTGCTGGAACGCCAGATTCGACGCAATTAGGTTCTGGTCCTTCAAATACCCCGCCAGCGCATCCGGCACCACAATCGAATTCGTCCTCTGGTCAAAGTTCGCCTCATTGCCGCCATCCAACTGGAAGCTCGGCAGCACCTGCCACCGCAGCCCATAGCTCAGGGTCAAACGGCTGTTCACCTGGAACTCATCCTGCGCAAACACGCTGTACTGCGTCGCATTGCCGCCTACATCCGGGCTGGACACCGCGAACGCCAGCGTAGTCGGCGCACCCTCCAGAAAATCTCCAAACGCATTGCCCGTAAACGTCGGCTGGAAGGTAAAGCTGCCGAAGTCATCCGAAGCAAACGCCGGTGCAAAGCTCTCCAGGTCGAAATACCGCACCCGCCGCACATCCACGCCACCCTTTAGCGTGTGCTTGCCCAGCGTAAACGTCACATTGTCGCTGAACTGCATCGTCCGCGACTGGGTCACTCCAGCCTTGTCCCGTCCGATCGGCGTAAAGCCTGTCCCCGCGTTGAAGTTGAATGTCGGGAACGCATGCACATCCGGATGCTGGCTGATGTCCACCCCCTGCAGGTTCAACTGCTGCAACGCCGCAGAGCCGGCAATCGCAAACCCCACACTGGTCGTCACATTGGTAAATCCGAACCGCGCCTCGTTCAGCAGCCGCGGCGTAATCGTATACGTATGCGACACCAGAAGGCTGCGGTTATGCACGCTGTTCACATCGTTCGGCAGAAACGCATTCGCAAAGTTCGACGTGATGTTCTTTCGGCTGAACCGCGCATACATAGACTGCTTCGACGTCAGCGTCTGGTCTACCCGAATGTCCGCACCATCCGTACGCGCCGGGGTCGAAGCGAAGTTCTCATAGTTATAGTTCGATTGCCCGCCGACATTCGGCAACGGATAGTACGCCAGCAACGCCTTCGCCGTGGCGCTGATGCTGCTCGGAGCTACCGTCCCCCCGCCAATACCACTCAGATCCCCTGCACGCTGCGCCGATGTCGGCACCAGGAATTGCTGCGCCACCGCCGTCGTCCTGCGGTTCGCCTCGTAGTCCACAAAGAAGAATGTCTTGTTCTTTCCGTTATAGATATGAGGAATCTCTACCGGTCCGCTCAGCGACCCACCAAACGTATTGAACTTCTTCGGCGCCTTCCCGCTGAACCCATAAGGACTCGCATCCAGCGCATCGTTCTGCAAATATTCAAACAGGCTGCCATGCACCGCATTGGCACCGCTCTTGGTCGTAAACGTTACATCCCCCACCTGCGAAAACTCCGCGCTATTGTTGAACGCCGTCACCTTCACACCGGAGATTCCCTCCTGCGACGGATACGCATCCTGTAGAGCACCGTTCTGCCGCACGTTCGCCGTAGAAATACCATCCACCGAAAAATTCACCATCGAAGAGCTCGCGCCACCCAGCGCAATATTTCCCGCACTATCCACCTGCACATTCGGCGAAAGCCCCAGCGCGCCCAGCGGACTCGTCGTCGTCGCCCGGTTGTTCAGTGGCAACTGCGTAATCTGCGCATTGTCTTTGGAGTCCCCAATTGCAGCATTTTCACTATTGATCTGGTCCGCTGCTGCCGACACCTCTACCGTCGTCGACTGCGCCGCCACCTTCAGCATCACCGTCAGCCGAACATCCTGCCGCGCCGCCACGTTCACGCCGCTCATCACTGTCTCGGCAAAGCCCTGCATCGCCACGTGTAGCGTGTACTGCCCCGCCTTTACGTTCTCCAGCACAAAGCCGCCATCCGCCCCGGTCAAGCTGGTACGGTCCGTGTTCTCACCCACGTTATGCAGCGTCAATTGCGCTCCCGGTAGCGCACCACCCGCATCATCCTGCGCTACTCCACGCACACTGCCAAACGTAGATTGTGCCGCAGCCATCCCCGGCAGCACAGTCCGCGTCAACTCCAGCCAACGGGCCACCAATGCCTCCCGCTCCGTCATCGCCCTTGATCCTGACGCTTGCCTTCCACCCGGACGACCAGACCCGGTTCGAGGCGCTGCGACGCGCGCACTTCCCCCCCGAGCGCAACCTGATCCCCG
>JANYER010000103.1 GCA_025359825.1 Granulicella sp. | reverse complement strand
GCTTCCGCATCATCAGCGGCCTCCTCACCAACTTCCACCTCCCCCAGTCCACCCTCCTCATGCTCGTCAGCGCCTTCGCTTCCCCCGAAGCCGACCCGCAAAAGGGCAGGGAACTCGCCCTCCACGCCTACGCCCACGCCGTCCGCGAAAAATACCGCTTCTTCAGCTACGGCGACTGCATGCTCCTCCTCTAATCTGGGTGCCCCATGATCCCCTGAGCAAAGCGAGGGGCATCGTGGGGTCAGTCACGCTCCTGTCACTGTCTTTCCCCAAGCCGCTGGTGCACATCCCAGGCAACCCCCACCCCAACGCGCTACCATCGAAGAGCCATGGCCACCGAATCCGCAATCCCCGCAACCCCCGCCGCCACCAAGCCCCCCATCTACCTGCTCGACTCGATGGCCTTCATCTTCCGCGCCTACCACGCCATGCAGCGCCAGCGGCCCATGTCCACGCGCACCGGCATCCCCACCGCAGCCACCTACGTCTTCGTCAACATGATCAACAAGCTCCGCAAGGACTTCGCCCCTCACTACCTTGCGGCTGTCTACGATCTCTCCGGCCCCGTCTTCCGCGACGCCCGCGCCAAGGAGATGAAGGCCGTCAAAAAGTTCAACATCAAGACCCAGCAGTTTGAGGAGATCGACTACCTCGGCTACAAAGCCAACCGAGCCGAGATGCCTGCCGACCTCGCCCAGCAGCTCCCTTATATCCGCCGCGCCCTCGAAGCCTTCCGCATCCCCATCCTCTCCTACGAGGGCTTCGAAGCCGACGACGTCATCGGCACCCTCTCCTGCAAACTCGCTGACCTCGGCCACCACGTCTACGTCGTCAGCTCCGATAAGGACATGATGCAGCTCGTCAACGCTGACGTCTCCATCCTCAACCCCACCAAGGACAACCTCATCCTCGATCCCGCCAAGGTCGAAGAGGTCCTCGGCGTCCCGCCCCTGCAGGTCATCGACGTCATGGCCCTCCGTGGCGACGCCATCGATAACATCCCCGGCGCTCCCGGTATCGGCGACAAAGGCTCCATCGAGCTCATCCAGCAGTTCGGCACCGTAGAGAACGCGCTCGGTCTGGCCGCAGACGTAAAGAAGAAAACGTATCGAGAATCGTTACAAAATAATCGCGATAACATCCTCCTCTCCAAAGAGCTCGTCACCATCCACACCACTGTCCCCATCGAGTTCTCCATCGACGACATGGAGACCCAGCCCGTCGACAACGCTGCCTGCCGCGAACTCTTCTCCGAGCTCGAGTTCACCACCCTGCTCAAAGAGCTCGCCCCCGCCGTCGATAACGTCGCCATCACCTACAACCTCAACCCCACCGCCGCCGACCTCGCCGCCACCCTCGCCGAAGCCCGCGCCCTCAACAGCTCCGGCGCACCCAACGGCCTCGCCGTCTTCCTCTACGAAGACGCCACCGCACTAGCCGAAGAAAAGTCCGCCGACACTCCCGACTCTGAAACCGAAGCCGAGCCGCCACCCTCCCAAACCATGGACCTCTTCGCCGCCCCCGCAGAAGAGCCGAAGCCAGCCACCCAGCCAGCCGTCATCAAAGTAGGCCTCGCGGCTAACACCACCGACGCCCTTCAAATCGCCCTCGACACCCCAGCCCTGCGCGAAGCCCTCGAAGACCCCACCCTCCCCAAGCAGGTCCACGACCTCAAAGCCGTCCTCCGCAGTCTCGAACCTCATGGCATCCAGCTCGCCGGCGTTCGCGACGACATCATGCTCTACAGCTACCTCGTCAATCCCACCCACGGCTCCCACACCCTCGCCGACGTCACCGCCCGCTTCTCCGATCGCGCCCTCACCCACCAGACCACCACTGCCCTCGCCGAGTCCGCCAACGCCGTCCATCGCCTCGCCACCATCTTCTGCCCCGACCTCGAAAAAGACTCCCTCACCCACATCTACCAGACCATGGACCTCCCGCTAGTCCCCGTCCTCCTCCGCATGGAGCAGGCCGGCGTCTGCATCGACTCCTCCGTCCTCGGCACCCTCTCCACCCGCCTCGCCGTAGAGATCGACAACCTCGCCGAGCGCATCTACAACGACTCCGGCCATCGCTTCAACATCAACTCCCCCAAGCAGCTCGGCGACGTCCTCTTCAACAAAATGCTCCTCCCCAAGCCCATGAAGTACGGCAAAGGCAAGGTCGTCTCTACCGCCCAGGACGTCCTCGAAGAGCTCGCCGAAAACCACCCCATCGCCGCGCTCGTCATCGAGCACCGCCAGCTCGCCAAGCTCAAGGGCACCTACCTCGACGCCCTCCCCCAGCTCGCCGACTCCGAAGGTCGCATCCACACCACCTTCAACCAGGTAGGCACCGCCACCGGACGCCTCTCCTCCACCAACCCCAACCTCCAGAACATCCCCATCCGCACCGCCGTCGGGCGTGAGATCCGTGCCGCCTTCGTCGCCGGACGCGGGCCAAACGGCGAAGCCAACCTCCTCATGTCCGCGGACTACTCCCAGATCGAGCTCCGCCTCATGGCCCACTTCTCCCAGGACCCCCTCCTGCTCAACGCCTACCGCACCGGCATCGACATCCACACCCTCACCGCATCCGAAGTCTTCGGCGTCGACCCCGCCACCATGTCCAAAGAGGTCCGCGCCCGAGCCAAGGCCGTCAACTTCGGCATCGTCTATGGCATCAGCCCCTTCGGCCTCGCCGCCCAGCTCAACATCCCGCAGTCCGAAGCCAAGCAATACATTGAGACCTACTTCGAGCGCTACGCCGGCGTCAAAACCTTCATCGAGTCCACCCTCGAAGCCGTCCGCCGCGACGGAGCCGTCCGCACCCACTTCGGCCGCGTCCGACCCATCCCCGACATCCAGTCCCGCAACCCCAACGCCCGCGGCTTCGCAGAACGCACCGCCGTCAACACCCCCCTGCAAGGCACCGCCGCCGACCTCATCAAGCTAGCCATGATTCGGATCGACGCCGAAATCCTCCGCCTCAAACTTCGCTCCCGCATGACCCTCCAGGTCCACGACGAGCTCCTCTTCGACGTAGTCCCCGAAGAAGCCGACCAACTCCAAACCCTCGTCCAACACGAGATGGAAAACGTAGCCGAGTTCTCCATCCCCATCGTCGCCGACATAGGCCTGGGCCACAACTGGCGCGACATAAAGTAACTTAGTTGAAATGAGAATAGTCACGTGGAACTGCAGAGGCGCATTTGCTAAAGAACGAGATGTATTCGGCAGAAAGTCAGATGAGCTCTTCGCTTTGGACGCTGATATTGCGATTATTCAAGAGTGCTCCAAGAAAGATGCGGATTCACTCCGAATTGAGGGTTCGTCCCCCCTTTGGTATGGCAATTTAAACGGGACTAAGGGTGTGGCAATTTTCTACAAGTCGCAATGGAGGCTGAGCCTCTTCGCGCCGATTGACCATACATACCTCATTCCCTTGGAAGTGAGTGGACCGGAAAACTTCAAGCTTATTGCGGTATGGACTGTTATTGCGAAGGGAGGTGTCCCCGCCTACGTCAAGATGCTCCGCGAATCTCTACAGGCCCACCCTGATTGGTATAACGGTGGAGACGTAGTGATGGCAGGAGATTTCAATAGCAACTGTCAGTGGGACAAATCGCCGCATTACAACCATCAATCACTTGTTTCTTCCCTACAAGAACATGGCCTGAAGAGCAGCTATCATTTGCATCATTCTCAAGAGCAAGGTAGCGAGACTAAGCAAACGTTTCGATCCACTCGGAAGACAAATCATCACATCGACTATATTTTTGTGCCCCATGAATGGATCGAGCGACTCAATCACTTCGAGGTCGGCACTTTTGATCAATGGTTGAGGCACAGCGATCACTGTCCATTAATAATTGACATTGCATCTCGATCGCCCGCAAATGAAACCAACGTCAAACTGGAACGACACAGTAGACAGTGATCGCAACGTCATGGCAGCCGACTCCTGTGGGGACTATTCTCCATCCGCCGACCCATGTTGCGCATGTTCTCCGCTACTATTCCCACATGCGATTGCTACGTTTTACCTTGGCATCAACTTTCTTTCTCCTCGCACACACCGCCCTCGCCCAGCAACACACCACCCTCCTCCTCTGGCCGAACGGCAACCCCGAACCCTCCAAAATAGTCGGCCCTGAGATCGACCCCAGCAAAGACTCCGAGCGCCTCGTCTCCGGCAAGCCCACCACCCGCATCACCAACGTCAGCAAACCCAACCTCGTCGTCTACGCACCCGCAGCCGCAAAGAACACCGGCGCGGCGGCACTAATCTTTCCCGGCGGCGGATACACCCGTCTCGCCTACACCCACGAGGGTACCGAGGTCTGTGACTGGCTCAACTCCATCGGCATGACCTGCATCCTCGTCAAATACCGGGTCCCCGAAGACGGCCACTACCCGCAGAACACCGAAGATCTCGAAGACGCCCAGCAAGCCATGCGCCTCACCCGCGCCCACGCCGCCGACTG
>JANYER010000072.1 GCA_025359825.1 Granulicella sp. | reverse complement strand
GACGACATGCAGTCCGTCCCGGTCACGCTGCGCGGCTTGAGACATTATTCGCAAAGACTGGGGTCATCAGCGATGCCGATGTTCGCTACGTTCCTGCAGAGATTGTGTTAGCCACGAAGGACCGGCCTATCCTGGCTGCTGCGATTGGTGCAAGCGTCGATTTCCTGGTGAGTGGAGACAAACGGCATTTAAGCCATCTATACGGAACTGTGGTGGGCGGAGTGTCGATCGCAAGTCCAACCGGTTTGCTCGATACGCTGAAAGACCGTCTGATGCTGTAATTCAATCACGTACAATCTTGTGAAGACCGCGTCGTATTACTCTTCTTCCACCATTCAGGGAGCCATCTCTTCTGTTCACCTCAGTCCAGCTTATCGCCGTGTTCGCGTCCTCTTCCAAGGGGCTGACGCACTACCTCAAGACGCACTATGGCGACCGCACGTTTGAGCATCTGTACCGCTGGAACGCGTTTGATACAGCTCTTCTGATTCCCTACTTCATCGTGATGGTGATCCTGGCGTTCTACGGTGTGCATCGCTACCAGTTGGTGTGGCTGTACTACAAGAACCGCGATAAGGCCCCGAAGTGGAATGAGCCGCCGATGCGATATGCGGAGGGGCAACTGCCGTTCGTCACGATCCAGCTACCTATCTTCAACGAACAGTTTGTAATTGACCGGCTGATTGAGGCCTGCTGCCGACTGGACTATCCGCGCGACCGCTTTGAGATCCAGGTGCTGGACGACTCTACGGACGAGACGGTGACGGTTGCCAAGGGAATCGTGGATCGCTATGCGGCGGGATTTCCCGGTATGGCGCCGCAGCCGATTGTGTATCTGCATCGCACCAATCGTCACGGCTATAAGGCCGGTGCGCTGGACAAGGGTCTGGACGTCGCGCGCGGCGAGTTGGTGGCGATCTTCGATGCTGACTTTGTGCCTCCTGTGGAGTGGGTGATGCAGGTGGTGCATCACTTTGCGGAACCTGAGATCGGCATGGTGCAGACTCGCTGGACGCACCTGAACCGCGAGTACAGCTTTATGACGCAGGTAGAGGCGATCCTGCTGGATGGCCACTTCGTGCTGGAGCATGGCGGACGCAGCCGCGCAGGAGTGTTCTTCAACTTCAACGGCACGGCCGGGATGTGGCGGCGGGAGACGATCTCGTCCGCAGGCGGCTGGCAACATGACACGCTAACCGAAGATACCGACCTGAGCTACCGGGCACAGATGGTGGGATGGAAGTTCAAGTATTTGCAGGATGTCGAATGCCCTGCCGAGCTGCCCATTGAGATGACGGCGTTCAAGACCCAGCAGGCACGCTGGGCCAAGGGCCTGATCCAAACGGGGAAGAAGATTCTGCCGCGCGTCATGAGGAGCGACCAGCCGTGGCGTACCAAGCTTGAGGCGTGGTATCACCTTACGGCCAATATCAGCTATCCGCTGATGATTGTGCTGAGTGTGCTGCTGATGCCCGCGATGATTATCCGTAGCTGGCAGGGCTACATCCAGATGCTGCTGATCGACCTGCCGCTGTTTGTGGCGAGCACGATGTCGGTTTCGACCTTCTACCTGGTAAGCCAGAAGGAGCTGTATCCGAAGAGCTGGTACCGGACGTTTCTGTATGTGCCGTTCCTGATGGCGCTGGGTGTGGGCCTGACCATCACCAACACCAAGGCGGTGCTGGAGGCGCTGTTCGGCATCAAGAGCGCCTTTGCTCGCACGCCGAAGTACAGCGTGAAGAAGAAGGGCGAGAAGAGCCAGGCGCAGAAGTACAGGAAGCGGCTGGGCATCATCCCCTGGATCGAGTTGCTGATTGGCTGCTACTTCGCGTGGACGGTGTACTACGCCATCTCCACAGAGAACTTCTTTACGGTTCCCTTCCTGCTGCTGTTTGTGTTTGGGTACTGGTACACGGGTCTGCTGAGCCTGCTGCAGGGCCGATTTGAACGTAGCGGAAACCAGAGCCAGGAGCTGCACGAGAAACCCTATCCGGTGGGGATCTAACGATGGACGTGCGGGGGTTGGGGATACGCGAACAACTCACGCTGGTAGCCGGAATTCTGCTCGCAGTGCTGCCGTTTGCCGCGAACGTGATTCTGCTGATGAAGCGGAAGCGCATCATGCGGGTGAAGCTGTGGCGCTTCCGCATGGCGACTGCGGGGCTGGTTCTGGGGTTGATTGCTTCGTTTCCGACGCCGCTGTTCTTCTTTGCTCTGGAGCTGCCCTGGAACGTGAAAGGCGCATGGCTGCCTTTGACTGCTGCGTGGTGCATGCCAGTGGCGCTGGTCGCTGGGTTGCTGTCCATCGTGCTGCTGGCGTTTGGCCGAGGCAAGGTGCGGTGGATTGGGATCATCATCTCCCTCATCAGCGTGACGTTTCTTTATCTGGTCATGCTGGGATTGAGCGATTAGACCGGTCGAGTTTGGAACCAGTTCAGCAACACGAAGGAGTTGGCTTTGACGATGACAACACGAAAGCTTAGCTGGATATTTGCTGCACGAGTGCTGGCTGTTGTGCTTTGCGTTAGCGGTGTCGCACAGGCGATGGACTCGGTACCGAAGGCGGAGTATAGGGTTCGCCGGGCGGCGCTATCGGCTGGCTTGAAGGGTGGCGTTGCGGTGGTGTTTGCCGGGACGGAGCCGGTGCTGGATTTTATGCCCTTCCGCCAGGATGCGGATTTTTACTATCTGAGTGGCTGGATCGAGCCGGGTGCTGCGCTGGTCGTGATTGGGCCCGGGCCTGAAACCAAGACGCGGTTGGGCGACATTGTTCCGGCGCATGGCTATAAAGAGATTCTGTTTCTGCCGGCGCGCAACCTGGTGACGGAAAAATATACCGGCATCAAGATGGATGCTGCTACGGCTGGGGTTGCAGCGGCGACCGGATTCGATGCGGTGCTGCCGATGACGGCGCTGCCGGAGGTGCTGACCACTTTCGTGGGCGAGGACCGGCGGCGAGGGCAGAACATCTGGTCCCAGACGGATGTGCCTGCCGCCAAGGCGAGTGTGGAGTTCCTCGCGGCTTCGTTGGGCGTAGCGGTGATCGGCAACGGCGCGAATGATGTGCGCGTACTGACGATGGGGCTGCGGACGGTGAAGTCAGCAGCTGAGATTGAATTGATACGCAAGGCGACGGACGCTTCTATCGCTGCGCAGATAGCGGGGATGAAGGCCATCAAGCCGGGTGTGCGCGAGCGTACGGTTGCGGGGATCGAGATCGAGACCATGATGGCGGAGGGCTGTGAGCGGCCCAGCTATGCCCCCATCGTTGGGGCAGGTAAGAACTCGACGACGCTGCACTACTCGTCCAACGAAGCGCTGATGAAGGCGGGCGAAGTGGTGGTGATCGACGCTGCCGGCGAGTATAGCCTCTACGCCAGCGACATCACACGGACGATGCCGGTGGGTGGGAAATTTACCGCGCGGCAGAAGGAGATCTACGACATCGTGCTGGGCGCGCAACGGGCAGCGGCGGCGGCGTTCTTCGCCGGCAAGATGCGGCTGGGTAATGTGAGCGAGCGCGGGCCTGAGGTTACGGACACGCTGGACAAGGTCGCCTTCGACTACATCAATACTCACGGCAAAGACCTGCATGGTGAGCCGCTAGGCAAGTACTTTCTGCATGGTCTGGGGCACTCGGTTGGCATCGATGTGCACGATCCGATGGATTACTCCAAGCCGCTCGACAAGGGCATGGTGTTTACGATCGAGCCGGGCGTTTACATTGCTGAGGAGCAAATCGGCGTGCGCATTGAAGATACCTACTATGTCGGACAGGATGGGCGGCTGGTAGACTTGGTGGCAAAGCTGCCGCACGAGACGACAGATGTAGAAGCCGCAATGCGGAAGTAAGTTGACCCGGATGCAATCGGGAGTTGAGCTAAAAGACCAATGATTACGGGAACATGGATTGCAGTCGCGTTATTTCTAGGGTATCTGGCGACGGTGGCGTGTGCGCTGATGGCTACCTTTGCACTCGCCTCCGCCTCGCCCGGAATGGTCAGCCAGAACTTCAGAATTACCGCGAAGTACAAGTGGATACAGGCCATCATCTGGCTGCTCTGCGTCATCGTTGGAGCAGCTGTTACCTGTGCTGTAGCCGAGGGGACTTCGCCGTGGATCACCCAGGGGGGGATGATTGCGGGACTAATTGCGATCCTATGGCTGAATAGCTGGGAGGCACGCCAGCGGGGGGTGGCACACCAGATTTTGATGAGCCTGGTATCAGTGGTCGGTGTGATCGTCGGATACCAGATCGCGGACCGCCTGCTGCATCTGTAGTCGAGAGCGTGGCAACGCAAAGAGGCCCGGCAGGTAGCCGGGCCTCTTTTGCGTTGCGGAAGCAGAGTTGTTAGAACCGAATACCGACTGTGACCGGAACATAGCTGGTGGTCGCGCTGTTCTGCGGGAAGAGGTTGAAGTACGTCGGGCTCAGCTTGGTACCGGTGGTGCCGTCGTAGTAGGGGCGGGGACTATTGTGAATGTAGACGTAGCGTGCCTCGGTAAAAAACTTCACACCGGAGAAGCGCGACCCACGATAGGTAAAGCCCAACCCGCCACTGTAGCCAGGTGCGTTGCTGGTGTACTTGTCGATGCTGGAGTTTGCCCCGTACTGATAGCAACCATAGTAGTAGTCGCAGTAGGTGCCAACAGTGGGTGTCGTGATGTTGGTGGCCTTATGGTAGAAGCCAACGCCACCCACGATATAGGCCCCCATCTTCTCACCCTGTACTATGTTGAAGATCGGGTTGATGGAGAACGACCACGCATGGATGTTGCCACCGATCTGCTGGATGCTGGAACCCGTGCACGCGTTCTGGCAAAGGTTCTGATAGGTGGTCAACAGCCTATTAAGAGTAGCGGTCTGAATCCCGAAGTTATCCCAGTTAAACTGAGCAATCACACCGATCTTGTTATTGAAGTTGCGACCTGCACCCACCTGAAAGTTGTAATTAAGCTTCGCGTAATCACGCGTTCCATAGACGGGGTTGGTAAATCCTGCACCGAGGACGTAGGTGTACTTATTGGAGCCATCAGGGTTGTGCGATTTGTCGCTGTAGCGTGGACGTCCGTAGCGGCGACGTGGCGGTGGCTGGGTGGTGTCGGACAGATTGAGGCGCTCCGAATCCAACGCTGCGTCGGCGGAGGAAGATGCCGAAGATGATTCGGTCGACTCCGGCACGTTGAGGTTGAGCGGCGCGGTCACCGAGCTGTGCAGATCCAGCGAAGGATAGGCAGCAAGCGGAGCAGTCGCCTTGGCTACCGACTGTGCCTGGAGACTCCCCGTAGCGGCGAAGGCAACCAGAGCCAGCGCGGTCGGAAGTGTCAGCCGTGTTGCGAGACGGAAGGCCGTCTGGGTGTTCTTCGAGGTGATGCAAAGGTCGGTGTGCATTGATTCGTAGCTCCTTGGTATCTGAACCCTTTGGTGTCTGAACCTATTGTTACAGCAACGTACGCTCTTTTCGTCTGAACCCGACAAATCTGTTCTTGTTGTGCAGAAAGCCTATCGCTCCCAAACTTTGCCTCTGAAAAAAAAGCCTATTTTATAGGTAGACGCGATTCGCGCCTATTTGGATGACACGCCTGAGGTGCCTATTTGTACGGGGCAAAAAAGAATGGGCACCCTGCAATGCAGGATGCCCATCCGATGGCCTTTGCCGGAGCAAAGACGGCGTTCTAATGGATGTCGAACTGCTCGGGATGCAAGGCCGGGTCGGACTTGACCAGGATGGTGCGGCCACACATCTCTTCCATCTCCTGCAGCCACTTCGAGGTAGGGGACTTGAGCGCCTTGACCACCTCGGGATGGACCCGTAGCATGACGTCGCCGCGGTCGAGGTTCTTGTGCATCTTGCGCATCTCGATGTAGATGTCGTTGCAGACCGTAATCGGCGACTTGACCATACCGGTGCCCACGCAGACGTTGCAGGTGGTGGAAAGGGTACGCTCCAGGGACTGCTTAACGCGCTTGCGGGTGATGGCGACCAAGCCAAAGTCGTTGAACTGCAGGACCTTTGACGGTGCGCGGTCCGACTTCAACTCATCTTCCAGGGCGGCCATGACGCGATTGCGGTTCTTGCGCTCATCCATGTCGATGAAGTCGATGATGATAATGCCGCCGAGGTCGCGCAGCCGGATCTGACGGACGATCTCGGGGATGGCATCGAGGTTGGTCTTGACGATGGTGTCTTCGAGCCGTGCCGTCTTGCCGACGAACTTGCCGGTGTTGATGTCGATGGCGACGAGGGCTTCGGTCTGGTTGATGACGATGGAGCCGCCCGATTTGAGCCATACCTTGGAGCGGAGTGCCTTGTTGATCTCTTCGGTGATGCCGAACTGCTCGAAGAGTGGGGTCTCCTTGCTGTAGAGCTTCACGCGGCGGATGAGCGACGGCTGGAAGCGCTGCAGGAAGCGCAGGATGCGCTCGTAGTCGCTCTCGGTATCGACCCAGATGGCGGAGAAGTTGTCCGTGACCTGGTCACGCAGGATGCGCTCTACCAGATTTAGATCGTGATAGATCAGCGCCGGCGACTTGCTCGACTCCGAACGCGTCTTAATGTCGGTCCAGAGGTTGAGCAGGAAGCGCAGGTCGGAGCGGAGCTCTTCTTCGCTGGCACCCGAGGCTGCGGTGCGAACGATGAAGCCGCCGGAGGCCTCGCCCTTCTCGGAGAGCAGAATCTCCTTCAGGCGGCGGCGTTCCGCATCGGACTCGATCTTGCGCGAGACACCGGTGTGGTTGACGGTCGGCATAAACACCAGGAAGCGGCCCGGAAGAGCGATGTGCGACGTGATGCGCGCACCCTTCTTGGCGATGGGCTCCTTGGCGATCTGGACCAACACCTCCTGACCGGGCTTCAGCAGGTCGCTGATGGCGGGTAGGTTGGTGGACTGCATGGACTGGCGGCTGCGGCCACTGCGCTCGCGGTCGCCGGCACCACCGGTGTTGCGACTGCGGTCGCGGTCACGGCCATCGCGACGGGCATCACGGCTACGGCCACCATCGCGGCGGCCACCTTCACGACGGCGGCTGCGGTCACGGTCGCCCTCGCGGGGTGCGGGACGGGCAGAGGGCTCGCCGGAGACAGCGCGCTCAGCCGAAGGTGTCGATCCCTCTTCTGAATCAGCATCTACTTCAGCAAACCCATGGGCCTGCGAGTCGGAGTCTTCGCTGTAGGAAGACTCCGAGTTCGCTTCCGTATCCGACTCGTCTGAATCCGAGGCGAGATGATCGTCGATGGAGTCCTCTTCTTCAAAGTCCTCGTAGTCTTCCTCTTCTGAATCTGAATCGGAGTCCAGGTCCACTTCAGCGTCGGCCTCCGCGTCGACAGGCCGTGTGATCTGGTCGATAGACATCTCGCGAATCATGGTGCCGAGGTCGGCTGCGCCTTCCAGGGTCTCCTCCTCGTCGAAGTCGTCCATCTCTTCAATGGCGCTGGCGTGCAGTTCGTCGATGTTGTCGGCTACAGGGGCTTCGGCGACTTTGCCGTTTCCAACATGGTCGCCCCCGCCGGCGACGGCCTCTTCCTCCATGGCCTCTTCTTCGAAGGAGGTGACGACTGCGGTCTCGTGGTGGATTGGATTGGCGGGCTGGGCAATCTCCTGCTGGGCAGGAGTCGCGCCCGGCTCAATGGCTGGTACTGCGGAGAGCAACTCGCCGGTCGGCTGCAGCGTGGTGATATCAGCTGCCGGTGTGGTTGCCTCAACAGCAACGGCCTCTGTTGCAGCGGGCTGCTGCCAGTCCCAGACGTCTTCCTGCCTGGTCACTTCTGCGACCGGCTCTGCTACGGGAGCACTCTGGCGGAACTCGCTTTGGGCAACCGGGTCGATACGGTAGGAGGCGGAGGCCTCGGTTGGCTCGTACTCCGTGGCGGCTACCTGAACAGGAGTAACGGGAGTTGCGGCAACCGGCGCCGGAGCAGCGGCACGCATATCGCTGCGGCTGTCCGAACGATGCGATGCGCTGGGCTCGGAGCGGCGGGCTTCGGAACGCTGGGCTTCGGAACGCTGACCCTCGGGGCGGCGGTTGCGCGAGAGGGTCTCGCCCGGCAGTACGGAGCCACCATCCCAATCCGACGAGACGGTGAAGCCGGACGCAACCGGCAGCACGATGGTCTCGGCAGCAAAGGCGGACTTTGGAGCGGAGGCAGGGGCTTCTTCGCCCTTGCGGTACTTGGAGAGCGACTCACCCGGCAGAATGATGGGCTCGCCTGCTGGTGCTTCAGGGGCATCGCCATACGCCGGCTCACCGTAGGCTGGGGTGCTGTCTACGCCATAGAGGGCGACCTTCGGGGCAAAGCCACGCGGAACACGTGGGCCACGGTCGCGGCCACCACGATCGCCGCGGTCGGAGCGGTCAGCGCTGCGCGGTGCACGATCATCGGTGCGAGGTGTACGGTCGTCGCTACGCGGGGCGCGGTCGTCATTACGGGGAGCACGGTCTTCACCGCGAGGAGCGCGGTCTTCGCTGCGCGGCGGAAGAGCTTCTGCGGTGTTGCCCTCAGGACGAGGGCCACGGTCGCGATCACGGCCTCCGCGGCCACGATTGCGGCCTCCACGGCCTCCACGGTCACGGTCGCGACGGGGCTGGTCGGGGCTGGCGGACGCTGCCTGCTCGGTCGGCTCTCCGTAGGCGGAGGCGATGGGAGCGGTGTTGCGGGGTGCGGCTGGAGTTTCGGCCGGCTCTGCGGCGCTAGCATCGATGTAGGAGGTCGAGGCGAACTCGTCATCGTAGGTCGCGGGGGAAGACTGCTCGCCCGCTTCGCCGATCTGCACATCGTTCTGCGCATCGCCAGCCTGCGGAACATCGCCACGGCCGCGACGGCGGCCACGACGACCACGCCAGCGGCGGCTGCCATCCGCACCCGGAGCACCTTCGCCCAAGTCGGAGTCGAGACGGTCGGGCAGGCCATTGGCCTCGGGGAAGCTCGGCTGACCGCCGAAGTCTGCATCGGCGGTGTTGAAGTTTGGCTCGGCAGCGATGGGCTGCGGGCTTCCTTCGGTGCGCTCCGTACGAGGACCACGGTCGCGGCTGCCGCTACGGTTGCGGTCGCGACGGCCACGGCCACCACGGTCGCGGCCGCCACGCTCGCCACCACGATCGGAGCTGCTGCGATCTGAACCGCTGCGGTCGGAGGTGCTGCGATTGGCAGACTCTTCGGAGATTGCCGGGGCTGCTGACGCCTCCGGTGCAGGCAGTGCCGGCTGGTCGCGATTGCCGCTGCGTTCGCGGTTGCCACCACGGGAGCGGCCATCGCCGCCGCTATGGGTCGCTTCGAAGTCGGCGGAATCCCCGGCTTCTTCCATAAAGTCAGTGATGTAGAGGAAGGCGTCGCGCTCGAGGCCGATGTCCACGAAGGAGGACTGCATGCCAGGCAGCACACGAGTTACTTTACCGTTGTAGATCGAACCGGCGAGGGTGTATTCATTCTCGCGTTCGTAGTAGATCTCGGTGAGGGCGTCGTTTTCTACGATGGCCAGACGCGTCTCGTGCGGCGTACTAGAGATATAGATTTCTTTTGACATTGCTCTGTGCTCTTTCTGCCCGGGTCCTGGTTGGAGGGTGTGCCGGACGGCAGACGAGACAGAGACGGATCGGAAGCTGCGCTATGGACGAATCGATATGCTGATTGGTCCATGGGTGCTGCTCACCGTGGGTGCGGACTGGCTGGGGGATGCGGAAGCTGCGTGGAGCTCTCCTGTGACAGCTGCCGCGGGGCGGTGCTGGAACATGAACACACTCCGGGAGGAGCGGGACGGGATAAAACCCTGGAGAACAGTGACACGCGGAGTAGCTTCGAGCGATTGCAGCACTGCGGACTTTGTGGCCGAAACAACCTCAATGAATTGAGGCGGGGCCGTTTGCCATCCGGTTGCAATCATGTTCCCTGAAACCTGTCCGGCCAACGGATCGATGTCTCTGCCTGGCCGGCCTTTTCTTCTAAAAAGTCTTTGTTCCGCTCACCGGCGCCTTGCGCCAACGGGGCGGGTACCTCTAAGAGCTGAACGGTATCTGACCGCTCAGTTGCATCTAGTATGCACCAAATCTGCTGCAAATGGACAACCGGGTCCGGATGTTGCGGCAAGATAAGGCTACTGGCCTAGTTCACAAACCGGCGCATGCGGATGTTCATGACAATTCCGAGCGAGAGGAAGGTGAAGAGAATCGACGATCCGCCATAACTCATGAGCGGAAGGGGAATTCCTGTAACCGGCATCAACCCCAGGACCATCCCTATATTGACCGCAATCTGGAACACGATTACGGCAACGATACCCATAATGATGAAGGCACCGGGCAGGTCTGAGGCAGTCTGAGCGTTTTGAATCAAACGCATCAACACCAATAAGTATAGCAGCAGCACCCCTACCGCCCCCACGAAACCGTGCTCTTCGCAGAAGGCCGCAAAGATAAAGTCCGTATAGGGAATGGGGAGAAAGTCCCCCTGCGTCTGGGTGCCCTGGTTGGTCCCTTTGCCCCAAATTCCCCCGGAACCGACGGCGATCAGCGACTGCCGGATCTGGTAGCCGGAGCCTTTAGGGTCCGTATCGGGATCGAGAAAAGCATTGATACGGGCCTGCTGGTAGGGCTTCAGCCGCTTGCCGCTCTTCCAGGTGATGCCGCCTACCAGGATCACTCCCAGCAGAATGATCCCCGCCTGCTTAAGCTTCAGACCGCCGAGAAACAGACCCGCAATCAGAATCGGCAGGTAGGTCAGGGTGGTTCCCAGGTCTGGCTGGATCAGCACCAGCGCCATCGGAATGCCGACCAGGGCGAAGGCCTTGCCGATGTCCGGCCAGGTCAGATCTTTGCCCACCAGCCCCCAGAAATAGCGCGCAATCGCAATAATCAGCACCAGCTTGACCCACTCCGAGGGCTGAAAGTGGACGCCGCCGCCGAGATTGATCCAGCGCCGCGCTCCAAGAACCTTGGTCCCCACCAGCTTTACGGCGATCAACGCGACGATGCTGACGCCATACGCATACGGTGAGATATCCACCAGGCGGTGGTAGTCGATCAGAGAGACGATAAACATCAGGACAACCCCGACCACCAGGAAGAGGATCTGCTTCTGCTCAAAGCCGTGGAACTTGGTGTGAAGGGTCGCGGACTTGATCTCCAGCACGGAGATGAGTGAGAGCAGCAGGACGAAGCCGAGCAGCACCCAGTCAAAGTCGCGATAGCGGGCAAGACGAAACATGCGCCGCCCTACTCCGCTGCCGGTCGTAAGCCGGCGGTGGTGGTGGCCTTGCGAGGCTGGGTCGGCAAGAGGGCTGGCTGGCTGCTGACCGGCGTGCCGGGTTGGATAGGACGCTGCTCGGCGGGGACGGCGGGCTTGGGGACCTCGGCGATGCGGATATTGCTGTCGCGCTTGCGCTGCTTCTCGACGAAGGCATCGATGATCTGGGCGCCGAGTTTGGCGGAGTTGGCACCCCAATCGCCGTTCTCCCACAGCACAGCGACGACGATGTCCGGGTTGCGGCGCGGTGCCATGCCGACGAACCAGGCGTTGGGGACTGTCCTATGTCCACCGCCGGAGCGGGCGAGTGCGTCGTGGCTCATCACCTGCGCGGTACCGGTCTTGCCGGCAAAGTCGATACCTTCGAGGTGCGAGGCTCCGGCGGTCCCCGTGACCGTCGCGGCGGCCATGGCATCGGTGATGATCTGCCAGTTTGCCGGAGCGAGTTCGATGGTCTTCTCACCCGAGCCGGGGAAGCTGTCGTGTACGGCGGAGAGCTCTTCCGGCGTGATCTCATCCGGAAAGATGACGTGCGGCCGACGAAAGACGCCGCCAGAGGCAATGCCCCCGAGAGCGCGCGCCAGTTGCATTGGAGTGGCTGTGATGGCTCCCTGGCCGATGCCGACTGAGATCACCTCGCCGGCGTACCACTTTTCATGCTGGGTCTTAAGCTTCCATGCGGTGGAAGGCATGGTGCCCGCAACCTCGTCCGGCAGGTCGATGCCGGTCTTCTGCGAGATGCCGACCGAGGTCGCATACTTCGCAATCGTATCGACGCCCAAGCGATTTGCCAGCGTGTAGTAGAAGGTGTCACACGACCACGGAATCGCGTTATTGATATCCACCATGCCGTGGTTCTTATCGCAGGCGAAGTAATGCCCGTAGAAGGTCGCCCCATGGTTACAGGGCACGTGCATGGTCTGCGCGATGCCCTCCTGCAGACCGGCGACCGACATGATGATCTTGAAGGTGCTACCCGGGGCGAGCTGCGCCTGGATGGCCTTGTTCAACAGCGGATGATCGGGGTTGGAGAGGATCTCGTTCCAATAACTCTTGGTTAGCCGGACGGAGAACTGGTTGGGGTCAAAGGTAGGGCGAGAGGCCAGCGCCAAAATCTCCCCGGTGTGCGGGTCCATGGCGACGATGGCGCCGACCTTGCCCTCGAGTGCCTTCTCCGCCGCCATTTGGATATCGAGGTCGATGGTCAGCTTGAGGTCCTGACCGGGCTTTGCCAGCGTCTGCCCCAGGCTCCCCACTTCCTTGCCGTGGGAGTTAACGATGACGTCGCGGGAGCCATCCGTGCCGCGCAGCAGGGCGTCGTAGGTCTGCTCCACACCGGAGCGTCCCACCACGTCGCCCGGCTGGTAAAAGGCGTAGCGCGAGTCGTTATTGAGCATCTGCTCCGACACTTCGCCGACGTACCCAATCAGGTGAGCGGCGAAGCCATCGCGCGGATAGAGGCGTCGCTGCTCGTCGAGGGTCTCCAACTCCGGCAGCTCGTTGCGATGCGCCTCGATGAAGGCCTGCTCGTCCGGGGTAATGTCCTGCTTCAAAGGAATGGGCTGGTACTTGGGTGCAAGCTGGAAGCGGCGCAGGGTGGCATGAATCTGCTCCACCGGAATATGCAGCCCCTGGGCGATGATGGGCAGGTCAGCGCTGAGGTCCTTTACCTGTTCCCGCAGCAGGTAGCAGGTCACGGAAGGATAGTTGTCGACCAGCAGACGGCCTTCGCGGTCAAACAGTCTGCCGCGTGGTGCCAGTACGGGAACCTTGCGGACACGGTTAGCCTCGGCCAACACACGGTAGCCTTCGGCGCTGACGATCTGCAGACGCCACAACCCGGCAACCAGGATGGTGAGGATACCCGCGACGATGTACTGGGCCATCGTGAGCTTGCCGGGGGAGATTTTTTCCTCGCGGTTGACGGGGCCCGTGGTGCGGGATTCGGACTGGGGTGCAAGATCCATGATGATGCCTAGTGTATTCGGGTTGCGTGCGTTCTCGGGTGTTTCGGATAAGACGAACTCAATTGGGAACCGGCTCTATGGAGCCAGCTACTATTTCTTCGTGCAGCCAGCCAGTATTTCTTCGTGCGGCCAGCCAGAATCACTCTCTGCGCTTGGCGCGGTCGAGCAGCAGGAAGACGGGAATTGCCAGCAGAGTATTTGCCACCGCGTGCAGTAGCTCGCGTCCCCAGGATTGATGAAAGTCCGCAATCCCGATCAGGCGTCGGTGGATCAGAAACAGCAGCAGACTATTGAGCAGCGAGAAGCCGAAGTTCATGAGGACGCGAGTGGACAGATTCTCGACGTCGATCTGCAGGCCGATGCTGGCGGCTGCGTAGCCCAGGATGGTCTTGGCGATTCCGTTGACGCCGATTGGCTGACCGGTCAGCGAGTCCTGCAGAAGACCGATAGCCGCCCCCGTCAACGCTCCAGCGATAGGCGAACGGCGTGAGACCGCAAAAAAGATAGTAATCAGCAGGGGAAGATCGAAGATCGCGAAGCTGGGAAAGGGCCGCGGCAACATCGCCTGCAGCACAATGGCAGCGACAGGCACCAGCAGCGTTACAGCTGGATGGAAGCTGTGCTGTTCGAGTTCCCGGCGAGAGGTATAGCTGCGAATGGGCATGAAGTGTGCGGCCTAATTGGGATTGCTAGTTTGCGGAGCTGAGCTGGTTCGGGGCTTCTTTGCCGGGGCTTCAGGGTCGGTCACGGGCGCGCTGTAGCTGGGGCTGGCTGGGGTATTCCGCCTGGCAGAGCCGGGCGTAAGCTCCGTCGCGGAGGGTGTAGAACCCGGCGTGTAGCGGTCGGGCCGCAGAGTTGGCAGAGGCTTGGGCACCTTGCTGGCATTGGCCGAGGCTGGGTCCAGAGCCTGCGGAGCGTTGGGGTCCTGCGCCGGATTATTCGGATCGCGCAGGCTGGGCAACCGGTCGGCTACGATCTGCGCTGCAGTCTTGGCATCTTCAATCGCCTTCAATTCGGCAGCATGGGCAGCAGCGGCCTTCGCCTGGTCCTCTGCGGTGGCTGCCCCTACGGCGAGATCCTGCCTAGCGCTCTGCGGTAGCTCAGTCTGGGTACCGGTGATGACCAGCACCTCCTCCAACTGCGACAGGTTCGCCGCAGGCCGTACCTGAATGGTCGTATAGGGCTGGTGGTCGGGGTCCAGTGCGATGGACTCGATCGTCCCCACTGGCAGACCGCGCGGGTATACCTGGTCGCCGCCCGAGGTCAGCACAGTCTCGCCGGACTTGATACGCGAGTCCGAGGTCAGGTTATTGATAACCAGCCGACCCGTTGAGGTCCCTTTGATGATCGCCCGAATTCGCGTGCTTGCCAGAATCACTCCAGCCCCTGAGGTCTGGTCGTCCAGCAGCAGTACCTGCGCCGTGTGCGGAAAGACATCGCGCAGCTTGCCGACGATTCCATCGGGAGTGATGACCGCCTGATCCGGCTTCAGCCCGTCTTTGCTGCCCTTATCAATGTAGATGATGCGCGAGAGCTCCGAACCACTGGTGCCGATGACCTGCGCCGCCACGGTGGTCGCGACGTAGTGCTGCTGAAAGCTCAGTAGTGCCTGTAACCGCTGGCCCTGCAAGGCATCCTGCGCGATAGCTGCCTGCTGTAGCCGCATATTTGCCAATTCTTGCTGCAGCGCGGAATTCTGCTGACGGGTGTGACGAAGGTCGATGTAGTTGGACCAGCCAGCGCGGACGTTATGTCCAATCCCGCCAAAGAAACGCTCGAATGGAGTAACGAACGAGCTGGTCCAATAACGAATCAGGGAGATACTTTGGGAGTCAGCCGCAGTAGGGGCGGCAGGTGTGGCCGTTGCCATATTGGAGACGACGGGGCGTCGCACCTGGACAGCAAGGCCAATCGTCTGGGCAAGCAGCACCAGTACGAGGATCAACGGATTTCTAAAGCGGACAAAAAATGATTCCATGAATAAGAAGTTGCGTACCATCTATTATCGGCGAGATAGACGCTGCATGCGCGGTGGATAAGGTTGACGTTTTAGCGTCCGGTCTGCGCTTTCAGCCATCTTTCCCCAGAAACGATTCTTTCCTTTGTGATTGCAGCGCTTTCAGAGAGAATGACGGCAGTCCCCTTCTCCATTCCAATTTCTGAACCTGAGGTGCTGCTGTGATTCGTTGGATGATGCTGTTGTCGTTCGTGCTGGGTGGAGTTCATCCGATGGCCAAAAAGGCTGCTGTAGCCGCACCCGCTGTCGTAGCCACAGACGCTCCGACTTACACCGCCGACTGCCAGTTGAAGTTCCCCGCTGACTACCGCGAGTGGGTCTTCCTGACCTCCGGACTGGACATGAGCTACGCTCCCAAGGCCGGTCCCGCGACCCACTCGGTCTTCAATAACGTCTTCGTCAACCTGTCCGCCTATAAGGTCTTCGTGAAGACCGGGACTTGGCCGGATGGCACCATGTTTATGCTGGAGAATCGCGCTGCGGAAGGAAACCACTCCATCAATACGCGCGGCCAGACGCAGGCTATCGAGGTCACAGGCACCGAGCTGCACGTTAAGGACTCCACCCATAAGACCGGGCCGGACGCCAAGGATAGCTGGGCCTTCTACAACTTCAATGACAAGACCAGTGCCAAGGCCATTCCGCGTGCTGCCTCCTGCTACTCCTGCCACCAGGACCACGCAGCCGTGGACACTACCTTCGTTCAGTTTTACCCGACTCTGATGGGCATCGCGAAGGAGAAGAACGTCCTCAGCCCGGAATATCTCAAGGAATTGGCCGCTCCGGCCGCAACGCCTGCCGAGGGCGCAAAGTAGCCGAATCGCAGCCAATAGGCCAGAACCGCCACCCGGCAGGAGATAATGGAGGAATGGCTTTTCGTTCAGGTTTTGTCTCCATTATTGGCCGGCCCAATGCCGGTAAATCCACGCTGCTGAATGCCCTGCTGGGGCAGAAGCTGGCCATCGTTACCCACAAGCCGCAGACCACGCGGACCCGCATCCACGGCGTGCTCGAAGTACCGCTGAAAAAGAAGTCCAAGGGCGAGCCCGGCCACCCCGCCGCGCAGGTCATCCTTGTGGACACGCCCGGCGTCCACAAGCCGGATACCCAGCTTGATAAGCGCATGATGCAAGAGGTCCATGACGCGCTAGAGTCGCGCGATGCCGTCCTGTTCATCGTTGACGTCACCCATCGTCTGGCTCAAGCTGAGAAGCCGGGCGAAGCCGTAAAGGCGACCGGGCGCATGGCGCTGAGTGCTGCGGAAGATAACTTCGTTCTCTCGCTCATTCAAAAGCTCGACTGCCCCGTCATCCTGGTGCTGAACAAGATGGATGCAGTCCGCAAAGAAGAGTTGCTGCCATTGATGGCGCACTGGGGCAGTCTGCACCCCTTCGCCGACGTTATTCCCATCTCGGCGCGCAAGAAGGAAGGGCTCAGCCTTCTGCTCGAAAAGATCGTCGACCAGCTAAAGGAAGGTCAGCGGTACTTCCCCAAGCACCAGTTGACCGACCAGCCGGAGCGCTTCCTGGTCGCTGAGTTGATCCGCGAGAAGATTCTGATGCTGACCGGCGAAGAGGTGCCCTACGCAACCGCAGTCGTGATCGAGCGGTTTGAAGAGCCCGCCTCGATGAAAAAGATGAAGGACGGCAAGCTACCGGTCACCAAGATCGCCGCCGCCATCTACTGCGAGCGCACCGGACAGAAAGCAATCCTCATCGGCAAGCAGGGCGAGATGCTGAAGAAGATCGGCACCTCCGCTCGCAAAGACATCGAAAGCCTACTTGGCACGCGAGTCTTTCTGGAGCTATTCGTGAAGGTGCAGGAGGAGTGGCGCTCCAGCCGCGGCTTCGTCGAAGACCTCGACTGGCGCCGCCAGATGGAACAGCTAGCCGCCAAGCAGGCCGGCGAAGAAAAATGACCATGAAGCAGCGCCCCACGTTCATCTCGGTGGACGAGGAGATGCGCCGCAGATCCTCGCTACTGGCTCCCGAGATCATCCTGTGGCCGGGCGTTCGGACCGAAAAGATGTTCGGCATGCAGAGCTTGTATCGCGGCGACGTCATCTTCGCGCTGCTACCGGGGACGCGCGGCCTGTGGGAGGCCTACGCAGTCATGATCAAGATATGGGCCGGATGACGCAAAAAAAAAGGAAGCAACGCGAAGGTCAAAAGTGGCAGAGTGTACCGGTCGCAAACGATGCCGCTTTGACATGCTCTGCAGCGATTGGATGAGGCCTATCGCAGCGCCCGTTGATCGCAGTCGAATCAGCCTCGCCTAAGGCTTCAGATGCTGCTTCAGGAACTGGATGTAAATGTCCCAGTCCGATGGCACCATGCCGTGGCCGCCATCGTGCATGTAGTAGGCGAGATCGTGCAGGATAGGCTGCTTCGCCGCAGGCCACTCCGTCGTATCCAGCCCGTCTTTGCCGAGCAGCTTATACACTCGGCTCGCATCCACCGCAGCCAGGAACTCACCCTTGGGGTCGGACCAGAAATCTGTGTCCCCGGTCTGCAGCAGTAACGGCCGCGGAGCGATCAATGCGACCAACAGATTCGCATCCATCGGCGCGGTATCCGGATAGCCGCCGAACTTCCCATAGTTCAACGCAAACTGATATGGAAAGCGCGTAGGCGCGGTAAGGTGTGCGATGGTTTCGCCATAGTTGCGGCGGCTGAGCGCAGCGCCACCCTCACCCGAGCAGCTTGCAATCACCGCGGCAAAGCGGGTGTCATGCGCGCCCGCCCACATCACCGTCTTGCCCAGCCGTGAGACGCCATGAATGGCAACGCGCTTCGCGTCTACATCTTTGTCCGTCTCCAGATAGTCCATCGCACGGCTCATGCCCCACGACCACGCTGCAATCGAACCCCATTCATCCGGAGCCCGCTCCGCTTGCCCGGGCTTGAGATACTTCTCGCGTATGCCCAATGCATAGCCTTCGGCAAAGTCTGGTTCCACATCGCCGTAGTAGAACGTCGCGAAGCCAATTCCCGCGTCGATCAGTGGCTCTACGCTCATCTTGCCGAAGGAGCGTCCCTGCGTCGCGGGGATCAGCGTCTTGGTCTTCGCATCCCAGACCTCTCCAACCGCCACGCCGGGGTCGGTAACGGCGTTCGAGTTGGCTGAGAAGTTGATGCCAAGCAGTAGCGGAGCAGGCGTCTTCGCCCCCGCAGGCAAATATTCCAGCAGATGGATCTTCGGGCCGCTGTGGTCTGCCGTAAGAAAGATGGTCACTTGACGACGCGTCGCCCTGCCATCGAAGGCCGCAGTCCCTTTCTCAACCACCTCGAATCTCATGGCTGCAGGCCGGCCGGGCGCGCGGCCAAACTGCTCTTCTTCAAAGAGCTTAACCAGCGCCGGACGGCGTTTCGTCATCCACGTCGTCGCATCGCGCACTGGCTTGCCATCGGCCAGCGTCAGCGGATCCGGCAGCGTGTAGGTACCTACCTTGGACTCCTCATAGTTGGCTGGTATGCCCGCAACCACTGCATCCGGTGGCTTCGGCGGAGCAGGTTGGCTGGAAGCTGTAGTGGCAAACGAAACGGCAATCAACAAAGCACAGCACGAAGCGGTGTGACGCACGATCGGCATTTAGTTTTCCTGGCACACTATTCATTGGGTACGTTAGCTGTGGGCCATTCAGCATGTCAAGCAACTACAGATGCAGCCATACAAAAAGCACTGCTGCTTCACTCACTCGCATGATAGGCTGTTGCCGTCTCCCATTTCGATGGACGTATTTATGATTGTTGCCTGAAAAGAGTAGCGAGCTGATTCCTATTGCTTCGGTGATGTGCACCGGGGTTTGAGCCTCGTCACGGAAAGCAGCCCGCCCTGTAGCTAGGTGCGCGAACCTGCCATGCCAGCTTTTTAGGAGAACATTCACAATGTCATTCGAATCCACCTCAAAGAAGATCGCGTCTTCTTCGATCCCCCCGATCACGACTCCACGACTCGAACTCGTCGCGGTCACCCCGGAGTCGTTGCTCTCCGAGCAGTCCGCAGACGGTCGCCTCGCGCAAATCCTGGGCTGCCGCATCACCGCCGAATGGCCTCCTGAAGATTGGGAGCCGCATGTACTGGTGTGGTTGCTCAATCACTTCGCCGAAGATCCTGGCGGCATCGCCTACTGCCGCTATATTCTGCTTCGGCAAGAGGACGCTGAACCTATTCTGATTGGCACACTCGGTGCCTCGCCCGAGTT
>JANYER010000070.1 GCA_025359825.1 Granulicella sp. | reverse complement strand
GGAAGGTGGGGGTGAGGGTGAACTTGTCCTCCTGCGCGAGCATGAGGGAGTGGATGCAGTTGATGGACTGGGCGACGGCGGCGACGGCGACCTTATCGGCATGGCGCTGGAAGATGTCGAAGGTGATGCCGGTGAGCAGGGCGTCGCGCATGGTGGATTGCTGGGAGAGGTTGTAGCCGGGGGCGAGCTCGGTGCCCTTGCCGTACCAGGCACCCCACTCGTCGACGACGAGCTTGACGTGGTGATCGCCGGTTGCTGATTTGGAGCGGGCGTCGGCGGTGCTGTTTCCCATGGCGCGCCAATGGTCGGTGACGACCTTCTCCATCAGGCTGCCGCGGGTGAGGAGGTCGTAGTAGTCGTCGTTGTTGAACTGGAGCGCGTCGCCGGCGGCGAACTTGGCCGCACTGCCGGAGGTGTAGTAGTGGACGGAGAGGCCCCAGAGTTTGCGGCTCTCGGGGTTGGCGTGGAGAGCTTTGAAGAGGCGGGTGGTCCAATCGACGTCGTCGCCGTTAGGGCCTACGGCTACGAAGCGGAGCGGCTCTTTGCCGTAGCTGGGCGTCCAGGCGGTGAAGCGGCGGTACTCGGCGGCGTACTCTTCGGGGGTCATGTTGCCGCCGCAGCCCCAGGACTCATTGCCTACTCCCCACAGGTCTACGTTGAAGGGCTCTTTGTCGCCGTTGGCGGCGCGGAGGGTGGCCTGGGCGTTGGGGAGGGCGGGGGCGGCGGAGTTGGAGGGGATGTCGCCGGTGGGGGCGTTGCAGTACTCGATCTCCTGGTAGAAGTCGCGGGCGGGCTGGGTGCGGACGTTGGCGGCGAGGTAGGGCTTGCAGCCGATGAGGCGGCAGGTACGCATGAACTCGTGAAGACCGTACTGGTTGGAGTCCTGCTGGTTCCAGAAGGCTGTCCGCGCCGGACGTTTGGAGGCTGAACCGAGGCCGTCGCGCCAGTCGTAGGAGTCGGCAAAGCAGCCGCCGGGCCAGCGGAGGACGGGTGCTTTGATGGCCTTCATGGCGTCGATAAAGGCGGTGCGGATGCCGCCCTGGTTGGCGATCTTCGACTTCTCGCCGACCCAGACGCCATCGTAGATGACCCCGCCCAAGTGCTCGATGAAGTGGGAGTAGATCTCGGGGGAGATGGTGCCGATGGGCTCGGCGGGCATGATCTCAATGTGGGCGTCGACCTGGCTGGACTGCGACAGCAACGGCGTAGTGCGAAGGGCGAGGGCCGAGGCGGCGAGGGTGGAGGTCCTCAGGAAGGCACGGCGAGTCGGCGATGGGACGGGCTTGAGTGTCATGTAGAAAGGTTTCCTCGTTTGGATGGAACGATATAGAGGATTGGGTTCGGGGTGCAAGTTGGAGGGGTGAGAGAGGGTGCTGGCAATGTATGGTTGCGGTACGGGTTTGCGGCTCTAGGCTGCTGCGATTGCGATTTGGTGCTGACGTTCGGGAAGGATGTTTTGAGAGGCTGAATGGCTTATATCTATCTGGATAAATTGTTCAACGAGTTGAAGGGGGAGCTGCTGTCTGCCATGCACACGGCGGTAGAGCGCGAGGTGCGGAACGGCAAGGTGGACGTGAACCGGCTGCTGCGAAGCTTTACGCGGGCGGCAGCGGGGAAGGTAGCCAGCCCTGTCCGGGTGGCGGATAAGTGCGTGGCAGAGGCTGGAGCGGTGGGGCGGGCGTATAAGGCTAAGGAGCGGAAGGAGGAGGAGTAAGGGTGTACCCCTCCCCTCCCCGGTTATTGCGCAAAGTCTTCCATTGATGTGGGTTAGGTTTGGACTTGGGATTTTCGGAACCGTTGAACCTCTACCCACGCGACGAGGCTGCGTGACCTAGTACCCGAATGTGTGGGGTGTTTGGGAAGATGAATTGTCAAGTTTTGTGCGGTTGAATGGGGTGATTATAGGGAGTAGCGACCGGAGGTTTCGCGGGCCTGGCCCAGGGCGGTGAGGGTTTCGAGGATCTCCTGGACGCGGGTTCGGCTGGCGGGGCGGAAGGTGGCGGCGATCTGCTGGGGGGTTTGGGCGGAGGTGGAGCGCATGGCTTCCTTGATGGCGCGAACCTGTTCTGGCAGGGTAGCGGGCCAGGGCTGTTTGCGGCGGGTAGCGGTTGGGGTGGCCTCGTCGACGAAGCCGCTGAGGGTAGCGGTGACAGGCACGGCGTTGGGTGCCTGGTACTCGGGGCGGAGCCAGCGGATGAGTCCATTGGCTTCTTCGGCGCGGCGCTCGGCGTTGAGGGCGACGAGCTTTTCGAGGATTTGTTCAGAGGTGAGGGTTTCGGGCCAGCCGTAGGCTGCGAAGACCGCGCGGTCGAGTTCGTCATGCAGCTCGCGGAGGATGCCGATGAGGCCAGCGGTGTAGATGTTGTGGTCCTGCTCGGTCAACTCTTCGCACGCTCGGATTTTTTCAAGGACGTTGTACGTGTCAGTGAGGGTGAGCCAGGGGTGTAGTTGCTGCTGGCGCTTGCGATGGGTTTGGAGGCGCTCGGCGACGCCGCGAATGGTCTGCTGCTGGGCTTCGGTGCAGACAGGGAATGGAAAGGGATCGAAGCAGCGGGTCTTAGTGTAAATCGGTCTGTCTTCTAAGGTGCCGCCTACGGAAAGTGCCCACGTCACATGAATATTGCTAGATAGCACCCCCAAATCGTATCCGTCGGCCAAAGCAAAATTTACGAGACGGTTGTCGGGAAGAATCGAGGCATCGAGAAAGACGAAGATGCGATGTTTGGCTGTTTCGACGGTGGCGATATAGCGCTGCAGGCCTTTGAGGGCTGGCCGGAAATTAGCTCGGGGTTCGCCAAAGATCCACCAATTTTGACTGTAAGTAGCGCGGCGATTCTCATCGCGCTCCGGCTTTACGTGGTCGTGGACCCATTGGTAGACCTCTGGGAATTGAGTGCGGACCTGCTCGGCGGATAGGCCAAAAAGATCGATTACTAAAACATTACGAGAGGTTCCGGTGAGGTCGCGCCCGTTGAGGTAGGGGCGAATGTGCTGGTCGAGTCCAGGAACGTGTCCGAGGCCGAGCATCTGGGCTTGGTCCGGGGTGACGATAAAACCGGCCCCGTGAAGCGAGACGCCTCTTGAGCTAAGTTCCTCGTTCGACTGAAGTGGTGCTGCATTCGCTACGTCGGCTCCGATTTTGAGGTCGGGGAAGATCGTTCCAACCTGCTCTGAGAGCTCGACGGAGGTGCCTTCGGAGTTGGTATCGCCTTCGGTAGTGACGCGGTAGAGATGGCCTTCGAAGTCGCCACGGGTGGCGACGGTCATGGCGATACGGACTGCGGCTGCTTTGGCGGCGGCACGATCTGTGGGATTTTCGCTGGCGACGGACTTCATCCAGGGATGGTCGGGTATGGCGAAGAGTAGGGAGAGCGGATTCTTGATAGCGTTCAGGTTCTGTGCAACGACCTTACGGTTGAAGACCTGGGGAAGAGAGTTGGTGGTGATAAAGCCGAAGCGACGGAGTTTGCCTTCGCGGGTGAGTTCTGCCGCACGTTGCCACCAGTACATGACGAAGTCGGCAGAGCTCGGAACATCGCTCCAGGCGTGGCGCAGCGCTTCAACATAGCCATCACCGAGCGCAGCGCGCATGGGAGCTGCACCAATGAATGGGGGGTTGCCGATGATGAAATCAGCCTGAGGCCACTTGGCCTTGCTCGGACTGATGTAAATCCACTGTCCGACCTGCGCCGCTTCGTCGGGCACCTGTTCACCGGTGGCGGGATGGGTCTTGAACGTAATGCCATCCCAGCGCGTGACGGG
>JANYER010000046.1 GCA_025359825.1 Granulicella sp. | reverse complement strand
CCTCATCGCCAGCGCCTACGCCGCTCACATGGCGCGCCGCGCCGCGTTCTACGGCGTCACCATTCCGGGCGAAGTGACGATGGACATGAAGGCCGTCAAAGCCCGCAAGGATAAGATCTCCGCAGCCTCCCGGAACGGCGTCGAGAAGATGCTGCGCACCATGGAGGGTTGCACCGTCTACACCGGCCACGCCCGCTTCGAATCCCCCACTACAGTTCGCGTAAGCAATGAACCTAACGACCTACTCGAAGCGCCAAAGATCTTCCTCAATGTAGGTGCCCGAGCCTCCGTGCCACCGCTGCCCGGCATGGACCAGATCGACTTCCTCACCAACACCGGCATGCTCGCCCTCGACACCCTTCCCAAACATCTTGTCATCGTCGGCGGCAGCTACATCGGCATCGAGTTCGGACAGATGTACCGCCGCTTCGGCAGCGAAGTCACCATCGTCGAGAAGAGCTCCCGCCTCATCGCCCACGAAGACGAAGACGTCTCCCTCGCCGTGCAGAGCATCCTCGAAGACGAAGGCATCCAACTCCGCCTCAACGCCGAGTGCATCCACTTCAAACACGATGCCGCCAACCCCGAGCTACCCCACCTCGTCGGCACCACCTGCACCATCGGCGAGCCCGAAGTTCGCGGCTCCCACGTCCTGCTCGCCATGGGCCGCAAGCCCAACACCGATGATCTCGCTCTCGAGAAAGCCGGCGTCCACCTCGATGAGCACGGTTACATCACCATCGACGACCACCTCCGCACCAACGTCCCCGGTATCTACGCTTTGGGCGATTGCAACGGCAAGGGCGGCTTCACCCACACCGCCTACAACGACTTCGAAATCGCCGCCGCAAACCTACTCGACAACGACGATCGCAAGGTCAGCGACCGCATCCCCTGCTACGCCCTTTACTCCGACCCGCCCCTTGGCCGTATCGGCCTCACCGAGACCCAGGTTCGCGCTCGCGTAAAGCAGACCGGCAAGCCCGCCCTCGTCGCCACCCGCCAGATGACCCGCGTCGGCCGCGCCGTCGAGAAGGGCGAATCACAGGGCTTCATGAAGGTCCTGGTAGACGCCGAGACCAAAAAAATCCTCGGCGCATCCCTGCTTGGAACAGGGTGCGACGAGGCCATTCACTGCCTGCTCGACATCATGAGTGCCGGTGCGCCCTACACCACTCTCCAGCGCACCGTACACATCCATCCCACCGTCTCCGAGCTCATCCCAACCCTGCTCGGAGACCTCAAGCCGCTCGAATAATCACGGCCGGATTAGTGGCCCTTGTACTCCTGAAACAGCTCCGGAAACTGCGCCTTCAACGCCGCCATCTTCGGAACGTCACACACCTGGATGTAAGGATTGTTCGGATTCTTATCCGCATAATCCTGGTGATAATCCTCGCCGTCATAGAACGCCTTCAGCGGCACCACCTGCGTCACAATCTTCTTCGGAAACGCCTTGTCCGCATCCAATTGCGCGATGTAGGCCTGCGCAATCTTCTCCTGCTGCGGCGACGTATAGAAGATCGCCGACCGGTAACTCGTCCCTACGTCCGGTCCCTGCCGGTTCAACTGCGTTGGGTCATGCACCACGCTGAAGAAGATCCGCAGAATGGTCCCATAGCTCACCACCTTCGGGTCGAACACCACTTTCAAGGACTCTGCGTGCTCCGTCGATTCGCTGGAGACCGAGTTATAGTTTGCTGTTTCCTTGCTTCCGCCCGAGTAGCCCGCAGTCGTATGCGTCACACCCTTCACGCGGTTGTACACCGACTGCACACCCCAGAAGCATCCACCGGCCAATACCGCCGTCTCCTCATGCGCTGCACTATGCTCATCTACCGTAGGAGCAGGCAACCGCTCTTTCCTCGTCTCAGTTCCAAATGCCATCGTCGCTCCCGGAAACATCATCGTCCTAAGTCCAAACACAACCGCTGCAACCAGCAGCAAAGCCAGGCCAATCTGTATCGTTCGTGCCATCATGCATTCATCTCCCGCGCCCAAGGCCCGCGCTCAAGCCAGCAGCGCTACCTGTAAGACGCCTCACTCACCCCCATTGGATGGAGCACCCCCCACAAAAGTAACAACCCATCCAAAAACCCAAGTACCAAGTACCGAGTACCTCGTACCTGTGCTTACGCCACCCGGGCTTTACCCTGTATCTCGATATAAACAAGCAGTAAACTTACCGCTGCCGGAGTGACCCCGGCAATCCGGCTCGCCTGTCCCAGCGTCTGCGGCCGCACCCGCTCCAGCGTCTCCTGCATCTCCCGGCTCAGCCCGCTCACCGCCTTGTAGTCGAACCACACTGGAATACCCCGCCGCTCCGCCTTGCGCATCTTCTCCATCGACCGTCGCTGCTGGTCCATGTACCCCGAGTACTTAATCTCCGTCTCCACCGACTTCATCTCATTCCGCACCCACGCCGGCAGCCCTGTCCCAAGAGTCGGGTGCCCCATCTTCGCGACAGTCTCATCGTCGCTAAGGTGGGCATCGTGCAAAGCACGACCGCCTTCCTTTACTCTCGACGAAACTGCATCCATCCCTGCAACCCAACCAGCAAACACCTCACCCCCACGCCGCAGCCTCTCTAATAGAAGAGGCGCAAGCCCCTCCACCGTCACCTCAGGCCGCTTCAAAAACTGCGCGAACGTGCTCCCCGTAACACCAACCCCATCCCCATCGAGCCGCTCCTGCAAATCCTCCGGCAGCTCTTGCAACCGCACCCGCGCCGTCTCCAGCAACTTCTCGAACGCCGCCAGCCGGGCCTGCTTCTCTTCAAACGCAGCCCACGCCGCATCATCAATCAACCCCAGCCGCCGTCCATGTGGAGTCAGTCTTCGGTCCGCATTATCAATCCGCAAATGCAGTCGATACTCCGCTCGCGAAGTAAACATCCGGTACGGCTCGTTCGTTCCCTTGCTGATCAAATCATCGATCAGAATGCCGGTATAAGCCTCCGTCCGGTCCAGCGTGAACGGCACCAGAGGCTCACCACTCACGGCAGCCTTCACCGCGAGCGCAGCATTGATGCCCGCCATCAAACCCTGGCACGCCGCCTCTTCATACCCGCTCGTTCCATTGATCTGCCCAGCCAGAAACAGTCCCGGATACTTCTTCACGCCCAACGACCGGTCCAACTCCGTCGGATCAATCGCGTCATACTCAATCGCATACCCCGGCCGCAACATCTCCGCG
>JANYER010000042.1 GCA_025359825.1 Granulicella sp. | reverse complement strand
TCTTCGCTTCGATGACCTGGCGCTGCTGGATGTCTTCCTCAGCGTTGTCGAAGGAGGCGAGGATCATGTTCTCCACCTGCTCATCGGTGAGGCCGTAGGTGGGTTTCACCTCCACCTCAGCTTGCTGGCCGCTGCGTTGCTCGCGCGCCGAGACGTGCAGGATACCGTTGGCATCGATCAGGAATTTGACCTCGATGCGGGGCAGACCAGCCATCATCGGCGGGATGCCTTTGAGGTCGAAGCGTGCCAGCGAGCGGCAGTCCTTCGCCAGCTCGCGCTCTCCCTGAACGACGTGGATGGCGACGGCAGTCTGACCGTCAACGCCGGTGGTGAAGTGCTCGGTCGCGCTGGCTGGAATGGTGGAGTTACGTTGAATAATCTTTGCCACCACACCGCCCAAAGCTTCAATGCCCAGCGATAGCGGAGTAACATCCAGCAGCAATAGATCATCCAGCGCGGAGTTTGCAGAACCGGAGAGAATCTGCGCCTGCACCGCAGCACCAAGGGCGACTACTTCATCCGGGTTCAACTCCGTGTGGGGCTTCTTGCCACGCGACTTCAGTTGGAAGAGATCGTCGACCAGCACCTGCACCGCAGGAATACGCGTGGAGCCACCGACCAACACCACTTCGTCGATCTGCGACGCTGCGAGGCCAGCATCCTTCAGGGCCTGTCTGCAGGGTGCAGCCGTGCGAGCGATCACCGCAGCCGTAAGCTGATCGAAGTGCATGCGGGTGATGTCGCGCAGATACATCTTGCCGTCCGGCAGCTTTACGTTGAGAGTCGCTGCATCTAGGGTGGACAGGCGAATCTTGGCTTCGATCACTGATTTGCGGAGCGCCTGGATGGTCTCGCCACTGGCGCGAGCCGCTGCGGCAGTCTCTGTGCCGAGATCGCCGGCAATGTCGTCCAGCGCGATGGCGATGAGCAGATTGTCGATGTCGTCGCCGCCAATGTGCGTGTCGCCACCCGTGGCGATGACCTCGAAGATGCCTTCGTGCAGCTTCAGGATCGAGACGTCGAAGGTACCGCCGCCGAAGTCGTAGACGGCGATCAACCCGTCCTTCTTTTTATCCAGACCATAGGCGAGCGCGGCGGCGGTAGGCTCATTGACCAGGCGCAGAACTTCCAGCCCAGCGATACGTCCAGCGTCCTTAGTGGCCTGGCGCTGCGCGTCGTTGAAGTAGGCAGGCACGGTGATCACTGCCTTGGTGACGGGCGCACCGAAGAACCGCTCGGCGTTGCGCTTGAGCTGCTGTAGCACGTAGGCCGAGATCTCCGGTGGCGTCAGCGTCAGCCCGCCGACCTTCAGCTTCAGCACCTCACCCGGCTGTAGGTTCTCCGCCAGTTGGAAGGGGAACAGTTTCAGCTCATCCGCAATGTCAGTGATGTCGCGTCCCATCAGACGCTTCGCGGAGTACACCGCGTTGGCAGAGTCGGATAGCAGGGTCGCTCGCGCCGGATTGCCGATGACGAAGCCCGCGTTGGGGCCTTCCTCATTAAAAGCGACCACTGACGGGACGAGACGTTCACCGTCCTCACCCGGGATGACGACAGGGGTGTCGCCTTCCATATAGGCGACAAGGGAGTTAGTGGTGCCGAGGTCTATGCCGATTACGCGTTCTTCTGCCATTTGCTTGCAATTTCCTTGGAGTGGCGCTGCGTTGCGGGTTGACTGCGCAGCCGCCGAGAGGGTCTTATCTATTGTCCTACATGCGTACGTCTTCCCCTGAGTTAGATGCACGCGATCGCGGAAGGAATTACGCTGTCTGAACTGACTTTCCAGCCTGTTTCTGGATATCGAGGAGGAAGAATGCAGCAGAAGAGCGAGTTTGCCAAGGATTGCCGCGCCAGTGTCATCCCCTGCCTGCGGTATCGTGACGCGCTGGCGGCCATTGCGTGGCTCTGCCGGGCGTTTGGATTTGAGAAGAATGCTGTGTACATGGGCGAAGGAACAGTAGTGGCCCATGCTCAACTGACCTTCGGCAACGGCATGGTAATGCTGGGTTCCGTCGAAAACGGCAGCGCCTATAGCAAGCTGATGGCGCAGCCGGACGAGATTGGCGGGCGGGAGACCCAAAGTGCCTGCCTGATCGTGAACGATGCGGACGCTGTTTACGCCACCGCGAAGGCGGCTGGAGCGGAGATGGTGATGGACATCGCCGACATGGAATACGGCGGCCGCGCCTTTACCTGCCGCGATCCGGAGGGGCATCTCTGGTCCATCGGAACCTATGACCCTTGGGAGGTACCCGCTTAAATCATCATGCCGGCGGGGAGGCTGCGTGATACCGTTTTTGGTATGGAACTGAATCCCTACGAGAAGTTTCTTGGTGACGGCGATCCAGTGCCGGTGTTGTTTACAACCTCCAGCAAGCTGCAGGCGCTGGTAGCGGAGCTCTCGGACGAGCAACTGGAGGCACCGCCAGCACCCGGCAAATGGTGTATCCGGGAGATCGTCGCCCATCTGGCGGACTGCGAATTAGCCTTCGGATTTCGGCTGCGCCAGACTCTGGCGTCGGAGCATGCCGTGATGCAGCCGTTCGACCAGGAGGCCTGGGCAGAACGCTACAGCGCCTACGACTTCGCCAGCTCGCTGGAGATGTTTCTGGCCACGCGAAACTGGAATCTAAAGCTGCTGGGAACCGTGAACGCCACCGATCAGCACAAGCCGACCACCCATCCCGAGCGCGGCACCATGATCTTCTGGACCATCGTCGAGACCATGGCCGGTCACGATGTAAACCACCTGGAGCAGGTTGAACGGATCGCCAGTTCATTGGTGAGCGCCTAGCGGATCTTGATGAGGGCTATTCCAGGGCTTCGTTGACGTCGCGCACCAGATTTCGCAGGTAGCTGCGCTTGTTCAGCAGCGTAACCATCGCATCCCGGGCCGCGGTTTGCGCTGCGGAGTTACCTGAATCGACTGCGCCATCCCAGCTAGACCAGAGCGTCTCTAACTCAGCCTGCGTCTCCACCATCTTGGCGTCGAAGGCGTCCTTCGCGGTCAGCAGATCGCGGCGCAGCTCCGGTTCATCCTCACCCATCTGCTTCGCGGCACGCATCTCCTGCAACTGCATGTTGAGCTCGAAGACCTCTTCCAGAAGCTCCGGCGGCACAATCTGCTTCTTCGCCGTACCCGAGGCGCGGGCGGCCTCGGTCGCAGCTTTGGACTGCTCCTCCAGCTCAACTCCCTCCAGCGTCAGCAGGTACTGCGTGCGCAGGATAGGATCCTTCAACGTGCGATACGCGTCATTCAGCAGCGAAGACTGGGCCAGCGCAGCCTCCTGCTCAGCGGGCGTCTTTGCAGCAAAGCGATCTGGATGGAGCTTGCGGCTCAGGACGTAGAACTGCTTTTCAAGCGCAGCGGTGTCGACATGCAGATGGCGGGGGAGAGTAAAGAATTCGAAGTACGTCATGCCTTCGATTCTATCTACGGAGAGCGGAGACAGCGCATACACTCCACAAGACCTTTTATGCCTCCTAGGGTTCAGGCTTGTCCTGCATTATGCCCAGGTTGAGCTGCTGTAAGACGGATGGGGTATCTTCGAGGACGCCGCAGCGACGAGCTTCTAAATGCTCATAGTTGAGCTGTGCGGTGTCGAGAAGAACAAAGTAGCGTTTGCCGGTTTCCAGGCGCTCTGCCGATTCGTTCAGCCCGTCGGCAGGAAAGCCATAGAAGGGGTAAATATTAAACTCAAAGCCAGCAGCTTCCTTCACAGGCCCTTTTACAGTGCGAAGGAGACGGAAGCGAGTGAGATCGAAATCGATGTAGTAGGTTACACCCGTACCCTTGTGACGGCTTGTAGAAAGCGGTTCAACTTCAAGAATTGCCTCCGCATCGCGGCCGAGAGCACGCACGTCGGTGCGGCATGGCTGTGGCTGCTCTGGTGCTTTCACCACAGGTTCAGGAACACTACTGCTGTCGTCGTAGAAATGCCATTTGCGCGACGCGGGCAGGATGTCCGAAACGTTGGAGCAGGCACGGAAGCTGTTAATGCAGCCGAAGTTATAAGAGGTTAAGCGAACGACTTCAGAGTGTGAGAGGTAGGGCGTATACGTCACTTCCACCAGTTGGCAATCGAGGCAGCCTGTGGGTCGACCTACCTTGTAGTCAGGATGATCCGCAAGCTGCTCGTCGTTGCCAAGAATCCATCCCGAATGCCGGCCGGGCCCGTACGTGTTAAGCCTTGGCCGGACTTGCGTGCGGAGGTAGAGAGTGGCTTCGGCGTTCCGGACGTTGTCAAAATCTTGCACAACGAACATCAAGGCGCTCTCCATACCTGTGATAATCCCGTTGTTCACGACGATGTCTACTTCGAAAGTCGCACGATGCCAGCCGAGATACTCAAACGCACGGATTAGGTGAAAACGACGAATACGCTCCGACATTTCCGGCTTGGAACTTTCAAGGAAAGAACTGTAAGGATAATCGAGTGCAATCTTATAACTACAGGCAGCCGAGTCGCAGGTTCCCTCATAGCTGCCCCATTTGCCCCAACGGGTCATGAGGCGCTGAGCATCCGCCCAGCCACTTTGTTGTGGGTGGATGGATTGAAAGTCCGCTAGGAGATGTTGAAAGCGGATGCGAGTAAGGGTCATCGGCACCTGCACGAAGCAGATGATTAGTGCAAACAGGATGGCAGGGGTGGAGAGAGATGCCCAAAGCGCGCGAGCAAGAGACCTGGGCATGAGGAATTAGACACCGATACGATGCCGGTAGTTCCATTGCTTGAAATTATGCTCTGCAGTTTTACGAAGAGAAGCTACTTCCGCATCCGCAGCTCTTGCTGGAGTTGGGATTGATGAAGTTGAAGCCCTGCCGCATCAGCGTCTCTTCGAAGTCGAGCACCATGCCGGTCAGGTAGATGAAGCTCTTGGGGTCGACGAAGATCTGGATGGGTGCGGTGGCAGCGTCGTCGAAGACGAAAGTTCGGTCGCGCTCGCGGGGCTTGGTGTCGAAGCGGATGTTGTAGCTAAGGCCGGAGCAGCCGCCACCCTGTATGCCAAGGCGCAGACCACCCTGCTCAGGTGAGACGCCTTCCTTGGCCATCGCGACGCGAATTCGCTTGAGCGCCTTAGGCGTCAGGCGAATCCCCTTCACCGCAGCCTCTTCCGAGAGTCCGTTGGGGATCAGCAGGGTCACGCCCGCGAGCGGGTCCTTCTCCTGATGAACTGGAGGCGGAGTGGAGCCGGGTTGAAGTGTGACCATGGACATTGTTATGCCTTATACGTGGTGTTTAGAAGGGCACAGCTTTCGCCGTGCCCTCCCAAATGCCAAAGTTCAGAACGTCTTAGTGAGCGGCTGCGACGGCGACGCCAGCAGTCTGAGCGGAATCCGCGACGTTGTTCTTCTTCTTCCAGTCGCCGATGGCTGCGCGGATCGCATCTTCCGCCAGGACCGAGCAGTGGATCTTCACCGGAGGAAGCGCGAGCTCCTTCACGATGTCGGTATTGGTGATGGAGAGCGCTTCGTCGATGGTCTTGCCCTTGACCCACTCGGTTGCGAGCGAGCTGGAGGCGATGGCCGAGCCGCAGCCGAAGGTCTTGAACTTAGCGTCTTCAATGACGTTGGTCTCGGGGTTGACGCGGATCTGGAGGCGCATGACGTCGCCGCACTCCGGCGCGCCGACGAG
>JANYER010000035.1 GCA_025359825.1 Granulicella sp. | reverse complement strand
ATCCCCGGCTTCATCGCTAATCGCATCGGCTACGCCATGTATCGCGAAGCCTGCCATCTGCTGACAACAGGCGTAGCCGATGCCGAAACCATCGATCGCTCCTTTCGCAACTCAGTGGGTCTGTGGGCCAGCCTCTGTGGCCCCTTTCGCTGGATCGATCTCACCGGCGGGCCTGCCCTCTACGGCCGCGCTATGGCCGCCGTTCTCCCCACGCTCTCCAACGAAAGCGAAGTCCCCGAGCCTATCCGCAGCATGATGCAGCAGGACGCCGGCGGCATGCGCGACGGCCACGGCTTCTTCGACTACACCCCCGAGCAGGCGGCGCACTGGGAAGAACTCTATCGCCGTCAGGCATGGCGGGTCCGTGAGATCGCCGACGAATCGTCGCCCGTCCCACCGGAGGCGAAGTAACCGGCCTATGACCACCATGCAGCTTGGCCGTCCGGACTACGTCATCATCTTCGGATACTTCGCACTTGTCCTCATGATCGGTTTCTACTTCCGCCGACAGCAAAAGACCGCAGGCGACTTCTTCGCCGGCGGCCATCAGGTGCCGTGGTGGCTGGCCGGTATCTCGCACTACATGTCCGGCTTCAGTGCCTTCACCTTCGTTGTTTATTCGGAGATTGCCTACCGCTACGGCGGTGTCGCCATCGTCCTCTTCTGGACCAGCGTCCCTGCCTGCATCCTGGGGGGACGAGTTTTCGCCACGCGCTGGCGGCGCGCCCGCGTCATTACGCCGATCGAATTTCTCGAGCAGCGATGCAACCTCTTCGTCCGCCAGCTCTTCGCGTGGTCCGCCGTCCCCGCCAAAGTGTTTGAAGATGCGCTCAAGATCTTCACCACAGCTCTCTTCCTCTCCGCCGGCATGGGCATCGGCATTAAGACCTCCATCCTCGCCTGCGGTGCCATCGTCATCGTCTATAGTGTCCTCGGCGGACTCCTCGCCCTCGTCGTAACCGACTACCTGCAGTTCCTCATGAAGGCCCTTGCCATCCTTCTTCTGCTCCCGCTCGCCGTCTGGCGGCTCGGCGGTGTGCGCTCCACTTGGCACGCGGTTCCCCCGCAGCTTTTCCAGGCCCATGGCGGACCGTATGGCTGGATCTACATCCTAAGCTATCTCCTCATCGTTGGCATCAGTTACAACGGAAGCTGGTCTTTCGCCCAGAAGTACTACTCCGTCCCCGACGAACGCTCCGGCCGCAAAGCCGCATACCTAGCCGCATTCCTCAACTTCATCGGCACTCCTATTATGCTGCTCCCCGCCATCATGGCCCGCAGCATCATGCCTAACTTCGCCGCCCTGCAGAAGCCGCAGGATGTCTACGTCCACCTCATCTTCGATCTCCTTCCTGCCGGGATGATCGGCATCATCGTCGCTGCGCTCTTCTCCGCGACAATGGCGACGGTCAGCGCCGACCTCAACGCCATCGCCGGCGTCCTCACCAAGGACTTCTACCAGCGCATCCTCCGTCCCGAGGCGACCGAGCGCTCGCTCGTCACCGCCGGCCGCGCCCTCACTCTCGCCCTCGGCCTATGCATCATCGGCATTAGCATCTGGCTCGGACAAGCCAGCCGCGGATCACTCTTCCAGATAATGGTCACGGCATTCGGCGTCCTGCTGGCCCCCACCCTATTGCCTTTGCTCGCAACACTGCTCTTCCGTCGGCTTTCCTCCAGCGGTGTGGTTTGCGGATTCATTTGTGGGATGGGTTGCGGCATCCTTACGCTCACCACGAAGACGCTCTACCTCGCCCATCTCGGCGCAGCCGCTACGCAGACTCTCGACTACGTACTCGAAGGCTATTCCATCTACCTGAATATTACGGCGACGTGTCTCGGCATGATTCTCGGCAGCCGCTTCATCGCAACCTCGCCGGACGAGCAGGCGCGCACTGCAACGTTCTTCCATCGCCTCGACACACCCATCACCCCGGAAGAAGGCCACGTCTCGCGCACGCAGTCCGACTCCTCTTCCTTCATCATTCGTCTCTCGACTCTCGCCGTCGGCATCCTGCTCATCGTCTCCGGCGTTATCGCCTCCGCCCCCGCCGCGCACTGGATCGACATCAGCATCGGCGCCATCCTGCTCGTTTTTAGCATACCTCTCCGGCGTCTGGTAGGCTTCTGCAGCGCAGCTGCCTGACTCAGCAGCCCGCGGAGTTCCCTGGCAGCATGAGGAATATTGCCTTCTCTTTCCAAAGGGGCTTTGCTGTTGCCAGCATGCAGTATTCGCTTGAATCTTTCAAGGGAGAATCTTTGGTAAGAAATTGAGGCCTTCGTGCCACTATCCGCCGTTTGGGCGCAGGGGATCGGGTGCGGGGGCTGGCTATGTCAACATGGCCAGCCCCGGGTAAACTATTACGACTCTGCCGATACGAATGTCCTGGTAGTATGCGTGATTGAGGAGGCAGCCGGGGTGGAAGCGATCGAAGAGATCGCCGCGGTGCCGGGTGTCGATGTAATCTTTATCGGGGTGAGCGATCTATCGTTTTCACTCGGGCTGCCAGGGCAACAGGATGAACCGCGGTTGGCTGCGGCGATTGCGAAGATTGTGGCAGCGGCACAGCGATACAGGAAAATGGCTGGGCGTCCGGCAGGGACTGCGGGGGATGTAAGACGCTTTCATGCAGAGGGTTTTCAATTCTTCCAGTCGGTGACAGAGCTAGGATTGATGAAGCCGGGGGGGCAGCAATTGCTGGAGCCGCTGGGGATCAAGGATAAGTTGCGGGAGCAGAGTACGTTCTACTAGAGATGAAAGAGTAGAAGCGCAGCCCACGATTGGCGGCGTCTCTATTAGCAGTACAAATGGACGGTGCAATGAAGATTGTAGTGCTGGACGGATACACGCTGAATCCCGGAGATAACCCCTGGACCGAGCTGGAGGCGCTGGGCGATGTGCGGATCTTTGAGCGCTCGCCCGTGGAAGAGATTCGCGACCGGGCTTCGGACGCAACCGTGTTGGTGACGAACAAGACGCCAATATCGGCGGCGGTGATCGAAGACCTGCCAGAGCTGAAAATGATTACAGTGGCGGCGACCGGCTACAACATCGTCGATGTTGTAGCTGCCCGAGCGCGTGGGATAGTCGTTGCGAATGTGCCCGATTACGGCACGAATGCGGTGGCACAGTATGTGATGGCGCTGCTGCTGGAACTCTGCCACCGTGTGGGGGACCATGCGCAGGAGGCACGCGAGGGGGCGTGGACAAGATCAAAGGACTGGAGCTTTTGGCGGACGCCGCAGATTGAGCTGCATGGCAAGACGATGGGGATTGTGGGCTTCGGACGCATCGGGCGCAGGGTTGCGGAGCTGGCGGAGGCGTTTGGAATGCGCGTGATCTACAACAGCCGGCGAGCGTACGAGGATGTGCCGCAGGCCTATTGCGGGCTGGAGGAGTTGTTCGCGGAGGCCGATGTTGTTTCTCTGCACTGCGGGCTAACGACGGAAAATGCGGGGATGGTAGATGCCGCCCTGCTGGCGCGGATGAAGCGAACGGCATTCCTTGTCAACACAGCGCGAGGTGGTTTGGTGAACGAGGCAGACCTGGCGGCTGCTCTCGAAGCGGGGACGTTGGCAGGGGCAGCAGTGGATGTCGTTTCAAAGGAGCCACCGGCGGCGGCGAATCCGTTGTTGCGGGCGACGAACTGCCTCGTGACTCCGCATATAGCGTGGGCCGCGCTGGAGGCTCGCCAGCGGATCATGAAAACGACGGTAGAGAATGTTCGAGCGTTTGCGGTAGGAGCACCAGTAAACGTGGTGTCTTAGGGGAATCCCAGGGTCGAAGGCCTATCCCCCATTCGTTACCCGCGTTTGAGTCGCCTTCCGCATCACTCGGCGTACTTCGAGCCCTCCGAGCAACGATACGGAATGCATTTTGGGAGCCACTGCTTGGAGCGCGCGAACCGATACTGGCCCGCCCCGATGAGCTTCTCGCAAAGGCGCCTGCTGGCTGGGACAAGGGTAACGTAGCGGCTGCTCTCCAGACCCAAGTGATCCATGGAGTTTCTAGGCCGCCTAAGATTATCGAGACTCAGTTCTGGTAACCCGGCTGCCAATATAGAAAGCAACGTACGACGGTTTTCGCTCTACATACGTTTTAACTTGGTGAGCCGACCAGTCTTGTTCCAATCCGAAATGTAGATATTTGCCTGTGAATCGATGAAGCAACCATGGGCCGCGCTAAAGAATGAGGTTGGGATATCTTTCAGCTCGAGCCGGTATTTTGCCCACTGCTCTTTTTGCGGATTGTCTCCGATAAAAGCTACTGGTACGTTGTCGTGGTCGAGCACGCTTACGCGGCCTTGCAGCTCTGACACGATTGCGTGTTCCCCGTGAAAGCTCACCTGACATGGACGGCGCATATGCTGCGATAGGTGCGCTACGAACTTTCCGTCGAGATCGAAATGGCTTATGCGTAGGTTCTCGCGGTCGCATACCAGCAGTAGAGGCTGACCGTAGCGCGTGTCGATCGCGAGACCGTGGCTGCAATCGCAGAGCCCGTCGGTCTTTCCCTTACCGGCAAAGGATGACTTGTAGTTGCCCTTGCTGTCGAACTTGAAGATGCGGGAATCGCCGTAGCCATTGGCGATGTAGATGGAACCATCGGGGGCCGGAACTGCAGCGGTGATGCGCCACTCGTTCGGTGTTTTGAAGCCGGCCTCCGGGGGAGCGGTGATTTTTTGCAGTACGGTGCCATCAATCTTCATCTTGAGAAAGAGCCAATTTTCATTTGGCGTTCCCTTCTGCACTACAGCGTAGAAGACCTCCTGTCCTCCTTCTTCGGCATGAACGAGTGAGTGGACCTCCGGGTATGCCTGGGCGATGCGGCGCACGAACTTACCGGCTGGGTCATAGACGAGGACACCGGTATCGCTTTGGGTGCTGACGTAAATGTTGCCAGCGTTATCGGCTGCGATGGCACCATGCGTTCCGCCGAACTGTAGGCCTTCGGGCAGGTCACCCCAGTTGGGAACGAACTCGTAGGTCCAGGCTCCATTGCCAGAAGTGAACGAAGGTTTAGCAGGCAGAACGGGAGTTGCTTGCGCGTGTAGGCGCGATTCAGGCGTGAGGGCTGCAACAGCGGACAACGTGCCGACTGTGCAGAATGCGCGACGGTTGAACTGTGTATTCTTCACATCGTGACTGTCGTGACTCGCGGACATATGGGCCATTCTCCTCATGGAACTGGGACAGGTGCGGCAGGTGTGTTGTAGGTGTAGATATGCTGCAAGGTCTTCAGAGGGGTGATGTCATTCAACGCCTGCTTCGTGACCTTGGTGCTGCTGAGGTTGAGATAGCGTAGTTCAGAGAGGCTTGTGAGCTGCTTGAGATTGCGTCCATCAATTGGGGTCTCTTCGAGATGGATGGCGCGCAGGTGTGACATCTTTGCCAAGATTGCGAAGCTGTTGTCGGTCACCCTGGTGTGTCCGAGTTCTGCATCGACAATGTAGGGCGCAAACGGTTCGAGCTTTGCGAGATCCGCGTCGCTAAACTTTTGGGAGACGCCGATGGTGCGTAGGACGAGACCATCCGCGGCCCTGGCAGAGACGCGATCAAGCTTGATGCCTAAGGTACTTTCGATCTGCTCGATCTGTGAGGTGAGGCCGCTGTAGTCGCCGACCTGTGGGATGGGGTCGTCTGTGTGTGCGGGCTTTAGCTCCATGCCGACGAGCGTCGTGGAGGAAGGTGACGCTCCCTGCTGGATCCATGCTCTGATCCAGGCAATATCTTTGGGAGTGAGCGGAGGTTTGCCTTCTGACGGCATGAGCTTCGGGTGGTCGGTGGGGAGCGTGATGCGCGTAAAGAGCAAGCTCTTCTCAGGATGGGATGCCACAATGTCTTCGTCGCTGCTACCGCCATCCATCAGGTGTGCGTAGGTGTCGAGTTGAAGACCGCCTTTGACCTTCGCTCCACTGTGGCAGGTGATGCAGTTGGAGTCGAGGATGGGCTGGATGCGCGTGACGTAGACCGAGACGGGATCAACCGACGGATACGTTTTGTGCGGGCCCAACTGCTTGATGAATGTGGGGGCGAACTCGGTGAGGTAGGTTTTACCGTAGGTGAGTGCGCCGCCCTGGTGGCCCGTCCATGCTGTGAGCGCGAGTACGGCCAATAACACTACAGGATAGAGAAAACTACTTTGGCCTGTGATCCATGATGAGCGCAGGAGGGTGCAGGTGATGACAGCGATCGTGAGGATGAGGCCTGCCCACATGTGGCCGCGTACGGCTTCTTTGGCAAAGCCACCACCGTGCGCCAACAATATTCCTAACACTACAGCGCCGATGCTGCATATGGCGGCGCAGCCTAGAACGAATCCGGCGGCTTCGCGGAGTGAAGGGCGAATGCGTCCGCCAATCTCAAGGACGGGAACCAGCAGCAGGAGACCGATGGGAAGATGTACTGCCAGTGGATGAAATCGGCCGAGGAACTGCTGCCAGCTTGCGTGGGTCTGGCCGTCTGGTGCGAAGGTCCAAGGCAGCGCCAGGAGGAGGAACACAATGGCACTGACCAGCATCCACTTTGACCGAGTTGATGCTGGCTGGACGGATTCATTCTTTTGCGATGCCTGCGGACCTGCCTGTGTGACCGAGATCATAGGAGAAGCTCGTCAACAACCTTGGCCGGCGTTGTGCCGGTCAGCTTCTGGTCCAGACCCTGGGCTTTGAACGTGAGTTTGTTGTGGTCGATACCGAGACAGTGAAGGATGGTAGCGTTGAAGTCGCGGACTGGGACGGAATCTTTGACTACGTTGTAGCTGAAGTCGTCGGTCTCGCCAAAGGTGATGCCAGGTTTTGTTCCGCCGCCCGCCATCCAGGTGGTGAAGCAGCGTGGATGGTGATCGCGGCCGTAGTCTTCTTTCGTGATTCCGCCCTGGCTGTAGACCGTGCGGCCAAACTCGCCGGACCACACCACGAGCGTGTCATCCAACAAGCCGCGCTGCTTGAGGTCAGTGACGAGGGCGTACGCTCCTCTGTCTGTCTCTCCGCAGAGCATGGGAAGCAGGCCTACGGCATGGGTATGGACATCCCAGCCGCGTTTGTAGATCTGGGTGAACCGCACGCCACGCTCCGCCATACGACGGGCCATTAGGCAGTTGTAGGCAAAGGTGCCGGGGACGCGGGCTTCCGGGCCGTAGAGATCCCAAGTTGTCTTCGGCTCTTTGCTGAGATCGGTCAGCTCAGGGACTGAGGTTTGCATACGGTAGGCCATCTCGTACTGCGCGATGCGCGAGTGAGTCTCCGGGTCGCCGAGCTCCTCGTAGGTTTGGCGATTGATCTCGCTGACGGCGTCCAGCATCTTGCGACGGACGGCGCTATCCACCCCTTGCGGGTTGTTGAGATAGAGAACCGGGTCACCTGCCGAGCGCAACGAGACACCTGCATGCTCCGACGACAGGAAGCCGCTGCTCCACAGGCGTGATGAGGTAGGTTGATTATTCTCTTCCTCGTTCTTCTTGGTCATCATCACCATGAAGGTTGGCAGGTTGTTGTTCATGCTGCCGAGACCGTAGGAGAGCCATGACCCCAGGCAGGGCTTCCCTGTATTCATGTTGCCGGTATTCATCAGCATGATGGCCGGCTCGTGGTTGATAGCGTCCGTATTGGTGGAGCGGATGATTGCGATGTCATCGGCCATCTTGCCGGTGTAGGGCAGAAGATCGCTGATCCATGCGCCCTGTTTACCATACTGCTTGAAACCCCAATGCGATGGCGCGATAGGAAAACGCGACTGTCCGGAACTCATGCCGGTGAGGCGTTGTGCGCCGCGTACGGAGTCCGGCATGTCGGTATCGAAGAGGGCTGCAAGCTTTGGCTTGTAGTCGAAGAGGTCCATCTGCGGGGGGCCGCCAGACATAAAGAGATAGATGGCGCGCTGGGCCTTGGGCGCGAAGTTGGGCAGCCGCAGGGTCTCTGGCGATGGTAGCGGAGCAGAGCGCTGCTGTGATTCGCGGGCCAATCCCATGAGCGCCTCACCACTGCCCAGGCTGGCGAGAGCGGCCCAGCCCATGACCTTGCCAGCACGACCGAGGAAGTGGCGGCGGGTCTGTAATTCGGCCCACTCGTGCTTGAGACCGCTATCGATGGGTAGATCGAGGATTGTAGGGCCGTGTTCGATGTCGGTGCAAAGGGGATGCTGTTTCATGGCGAGGCCTCTTCGTAGTCTGACTTACTTGGTCAGCGTTTCATCCAGGTTGAGCATTTCATTGGCGACCATCGTCAACGCTGCCAATTCGGGAACGGGAAGTTTGAGATCACGTGGCTTTTCACCTACGGCCAGCAGTTGTTTGGTCGCGCGAGAATTTGCACCGTAGCTCCTTAGCATCTCGAGGTACGACTTCTGCAATACAGTGGTCATCTTTGGCGATGCGGGGTGCGAGAGCAGCACCTTGCTCATGAAGTTGATTCTGGATTCCGGCGTTGTACCGCCTTCGCGCATCGACCGTTCGGCGAGCATCCGGGAGGCCTCCATCCACTGGGGATCGTTCATCGTTACCAGTGCCTGCAACGGCGTGTTGGTGCGCTGCCGACGGGTACAGACGACATCGCGTGCGGGCGCGTCGAAGGCTTCCATATCCGGGGAGATTGCGAAACGCTTCCAGAAGGTGTACATGCTGCGGCGATAAAGGGCGTCTCCGTGGTCCTGCGTGTAGTGGAGGGTGTCGCTTAGGGTGTAACTCACGGTCTCCCATACATTGGCTGGCATATAGGTCTTGACGCTGGGACCGCCAATTTTATCGACCAATAGTCCGCTCGATTCGAGGGCAATGTCGCGGAGCATCTCGGCGTCCATTCGGAAGCGAGGGCCACGCGCGAGCAGCGTGTTGTTGGGGTCTCGCGCGAGTAGCTCGGGCGTTGCGCGGGCGCTTTGGCGATAGGCAGCAGACATGACCAGCAACTTGTACATGTGCTTGACGTTCCAGCCGCTCTCGCGAAACTCTACAGCAAGCCAATCGAGAAGGGCAGCGTTGGAGGGACGTTCGCCCATAATGCCGAAGTCATCGGTTGTCGATACGAGACCTGTGCCGAAGATTTCGTACCACATGCGATTGACCGTTACGCGAGCGGTCAATGGATTCTGTGGACTGACCGTCCAATCTGCGAGACCCAGGCGGTTGCGCGGCTCGTTATTGGCGAGTGCGGGCAGAAAGTGCGGGGTGTTTGCGAGTACACGCTCCTGGCGTTCGGTATAGACGCCACGGGACAGCACATTGGCATACGGGAGAGAGGACTTCTCTTCGGCTACGAGGGAGAAGGAGTACGGGTTGTCGTTATCGCCGAGGGCCTGTAGCTGAACGTTGAGGTTATCAATCTGCGCCCGCAGGGACTTGGCCTTCTCGTCGATGGCAGTGAAGTAGTACTGCGTGGCAGTATGCCATTCATCGAGGTTCCACTTCGACGTTCGCTTCTTCGCAAGCTCCGCAATGTAATTTTCGTAAGGTAGTCTGCCTGCTTCGGTTGGACTCAAAGCGCGTGAGTAGAGGCGGATGTCCTGGTATCGAGTGAAGCGATAGGGGTCTGCGTCAGGGGTACGCCAGCCTAGTTGCATTGGCGCTGAAGTGCGGATGGTTCCGTCCAGCGTGTCACTCTCAATCTTGGTTGGAACCAGGGCTCCATCTACATATAGATGAAGACCAGCGGCCTTGCCGGAGCCATCGTAGGTGAAGAAAATGTACTTCCAGATGCCGACAGGAGTAGCGGACGCGTCTGCACTGATGCTGATCGCTTTCTCTGGCCATTGGTTGACTAGATTGACGACGACGGAGCCCTTGTTCCAGAAGATCTCCCAGCCGCGACCGCCCTGCGACGCGTCGCTCTTGGCGATCATCTCTCCGGTGCCTCGCTTCTTGTCCTTCATGGCTTCGATTTTGCCGGCCTTTACACTTGGATCATTTGGATCGGGGCCCAGAAACTCCTTGATGCGCGGACGTCGGGTTGCACCGTTGAGCCGCGGCATCATCCAGCCACCTACGGAGAAGGCCTGGTTGCGTTCAAAGTCGCCCGTCTGGCCCAGTTGAAGCTGGGTATTGGTGTCCATGCGGAAGTCGGGCCACTGCCATGTGGTCTCGCCCCACATGCCGGGCACCTTCATCGTATGGAACTCCTTGATCGTGGCGTGTGGAGCGCTGTTTTTGATCAGAGTTCCCTGTCCTTCGTCCATGCGAAGGCGGAGCAGGAGGCCATCGTCGGAGACCGCCTGAGGAGCACGCCTGGAACCGAGCCACTCATTGACCTTCGCGCGATCTGCGGCTTTCTCTTGATTCAACTGCGTCTGCAAGACGGAGCGTTGCGCCAGCAGCTTATTGTATGCGGCTACATTGTCTGCTTTGGGCAATCGCAAGATGGGGTACCAATCGGGTCGGTCGCCGTTGAAGGCATCTTCGTCGATATTGTTGAAGAAAGCTGAGAGCTGGTAGAAGTCCTTCTGGCTTGTCGGATCGTACTTATGGTCGTGGCAGACGGCGCACCCTACCGTTAGACCCAAAAACGCAGCGCCATAGGCTTCGGTACGTTCGCGCGCGATGTTGAAGCGCAGCTCTTCCGGAATGGCTCCGCCTTCGTTGCTGCTGATACCAGTGCGAACATAGCCAGTCGCGAGAAGACTGTTGTAGTCGGAGATTGGCAGCATGTCACCAGCGATCTGCTCCTTCACGAATTGATCGAACGGCATGTTGGTGTTGTAGGCCTTGATCAGGTAATCGCGATAGGGCCATATCATCCGGAAGTTGTCCCAGTGGAGACCATGCGTGTCGGAGTAACGGGCGTAGTCGAGCCAGTAGCGGGCGCGGTGTTCGCCATATTGTGGTGTGGCGAGCAGTCTATCCACGATGTGTTCATATGCGGTCGTGGAGCTGTCGTTCTCGAAGGCGGCCACTTCTGTTGGTGTGGGCAGGAGGCCGGTGAGGTCTAACGTGACGCGCCGGATAAGGGTAGCTTTGTCTGCTTCGGGCGAGTGATGCAGCCCCTGAGCGTTGAGCTTGGCGAGCAGGAAATGATCCACCGAGTTGGGTGTCCATGTGGCATCCTGAATCTTGGGGACTTCGGGCCGGATGGGCGCTTCAAAGGCCCAGTGCGGCTCGTAGTGTGCACCTTCTTTTATCCACTCCTTCAGGATGGCGATATCGGCCGGCTTCATGGGCTTCGCGTCGCCCTCCGCCGTTTGCGGCATCAGGTGGTGCGGATCTTTCGATTCGATGCGAGCGATCATCTCGCTCTTCTCTGGATGACCGGGCACGATTGCATCCGGTTTTCCGGAGCGCTTCTTGAGTGCCGTCTCTTCGAGGTCCAGCCTGAGGCCGCCCTTGCGATTGCCAGGATCCGGCCCATGGCAACTGAAGCAATTACTGGCGAGGATGGGTTGAATTTCTTTATTGAAGTCTGGACCTTTATAAGACGAAACTTTGCCTGCTGAGCGATCTTTAGTCCAGCACCCGCTATTGATAAGACAGAGCATGGTGAGCAAAGCCGCCGCTGAAGCACAGAGGGAGCCCCTGACGATACGTTTCCTGCCCGCTGGATCTATTGGAATACCTGGAATACGCACCGTTTGTTGCCCTCCTTCGCTTGACTCTGTAGCGAAAACGCTGCGCCCAAGAATCTTTCAGCGGGGGAAGAATAGTCGGCTGAAAGTGATTAGCGCGACTAGTTTCTGTGCTTAAGTGATAATTCCGCAGGGTGGAATTATCAAACAAAGAAACGCTCGATTCTTGGGGAGAATATCCGGGTAAGAGTAAGTGCGACGATTCAATATAATTTCACCAGACGGAATACTACATCGCGTCGGCTAACTGCTGAAGAGGAGTGAGTCGCCATCTCCCGCGTGTATGAGCTTGTCATTTGGATACAGCAGGTCGACATTGTCTGGGGTGACCATTTGATGTTTTACAAATGTTGCCGTCGGGATTTCTTTGCCCTGCATTTTGGCGAGGGCGAGAGCGATCACTGTTTCCCCATATCGCTCAGGAAAATATCCAACTGAACCCACCAGCCTGGAGTTTGGCAGCCGCATCTCGCGCCTTGCCTCGATGCTTGCATTCTGGCCGACCGCCAAGACGTTTTCTGCGCGGCCGGCTTCTTCAAATGCCTGTAAGCCACCGAGACAGCTTGGATCGTTGAGCGCTCCAAGCAAAACATGATTGGCTTTGCTGCGCTGCATATACCGTCTCATCGCTTCGAGGCTGTTTTCGAAACGGCCGTTGCCATTGATGAACCGGACCTTCTCGTCCGAGATCTTGGGAAGAAGCTCGCGGGCACCTGCGACGATTCCAGTGAGGCGAGAGCGAGGCAGAGGGCCAGCCATGGGGAGCTCGAGAAGAACGATTTCGTCCACTTCTCCAGCCCAGCGCTGCAAAGCCGCCTGCGCGAGGGTGTGCCCAGCAAGGATTCCGGCGCGATAGTTGTTCGCCCCGTAATAGGCTGCCCCTGGATGGGGGATATCAATGGCGATAATCGGAATGCCAGCCTCGATCAGCTTTGAGGCGACAATCGATGCACTCTGTTGATTGGTCTGGAATTCAATGACAAGGTCGACGCGCTCGCGAACGAACATCTCCGCATTACGGACTGCAACCGTCGGGCTGTATCGATTGCTGACCTCAAGCAGCTCCACACCCCCGCTGAAGGCATGGCTGCGAATGCTCTCTGACACAAGCCGGGAGAAAGAAAACTCCTCGCTTTGTGAGGCATAGCCAAAGCGATATTTCTTGCGTCTCCAGTGCTCGCTGGTGAGACGGTAGTGATTCTTTGAAGAGCGCTCGAGCATCTGCTCTTCCACGAGAGTTGCGAGCAGACGAAAAGCGGTCGTTCGGCTGAGACCTGTCCTTTCGACGACGTCGCTTAGCGTGATGCCGGAGCTGCCACTCTGAAAGCACTTCAAGATGTCGCAGGCTCGTTTTACAGCCTGGACGTTATAGTCCGGCGTACCGCCTGGCACGGGGCTTTTCTCCGGCACTGACTTTTGCTCTTTCATCTTCGTCCCGGTGCTTAACAAGTATGTTGCATCAACCCCTTCTATCTACTTCGCTTGCTGGCGTTCGTTCGAGCGATCCTCTTTTACCCGGAAACGGCGATAGCGGTTCAGGAGGGATGCTGGTCCACGGGCCCTGAGATAGACGAGGTTGCCTTCAAAGCGTTTCTCTTCTAGGAGGGCGCCCGCCTCGAGTGAGGCGAGGATGGCGCCCTCGGATTGCGGAAGCCGAAAGCTGGATTCGATGAGTGGATCAGCTACCAGAGCGGTATCAATTGCAAGCAAAAGCTGTTCAAGGCCGATGTGCTTCAGTGATGAGACGGCGATGGCTTCGCGATCATTGGAGAGGTGGACGAGTTCCTGGGACGGAACGAGATCGATCTTGTTTAAGACCTGGATAACTGGCTTGGTAGAGACGGCAAGCTCGGTCAATACTTTTTCAACCTGCAACTTCTGCTCCTCGCGCATCGGGCTGGCGGCGTCCTGGACGTGCAGCAGGATCTCGGCACGCTCAACTTCTTCGAGCGTGGCGCGGAAGCTGGTGACGAGGGTGTGGGGAAGGTTGCGAATGAAGCCGACGGTATCGGAGAGCAGCACTTTGCGGCGTGATGGTAGCTGCAGTTGCCGGAGCTTAGGATCGAGGGTCGCGAACATGCGAGCTGACTCGAGCACGCCGGCCTCGGTAAGCGCGTTGAAGAGCGTGCTCTTACCGGCGTTGGTATAGCCGACGAGAGCGACCACCGGCACTGGAACCGCCTCCCGACGCTGCCGCTGCTGATGGCGGATGCGTCGGACGCCGTCGAGCTGTGTCTTGATGAGGTCGATGCGGAGGTTGATCTTGCGACGATCCGTCTCGAGTTGGGTTTCGCCCGGACCTCGAGTTCCGATGCCACCGCCGAGCTGCGACATTGCGCGGCCACGTCCGGCGAGACGGGGCAGTTGGTATTCGAGCTGTGCTAGTTCTACCTGGAGCTGGCCCTCACGGGTTTTGGCGTGGCGGGCGAAGATGTCCAGAATAAGCTGCGAGCGGTCGATGACGTGGCAGGTAAGCCGTGATTCGATGTTGCGAAGCTGGGATGGTGTGAGGTCGTGGTCGAAGAGAACAAGCGATGCGTTGGTGGAGGCGACCACTTCAACGATCTCATCAAGTTTGCCCTGGCCCACAAGGCTGGAGGGGTCGGGTTTCTGGCGGCGCTGCACTAGGGTCGCGGCAATGGTGGCCCCGGCTGAGCGCGCGAGCTCCTCGAACTCCGCGCGGGTGGCGTCGAAGTCGAGCGTGGAGCCTGCGGGTTCAGGGAAGTATTCGTCTCCGGCGGTGACGGCAGCGGCGGTGCGAGCGAGTCGTGCGGCAGCAGTAAGCTGTTTGCGTTTGCGGAGCTCGCCAGTGAACTCGACCACGACGAGTACGGCAAGTTCTTGCTGCGTCTGAGAGGTGCGGAGTTCACGGGCGAGGATCGCCGCGTCCTGGGCTTCGCTGGCCTCGACGAGACTCCGCCGGACGGTCTTTCCGCTTTTTCGTCGCAACTTCTCTTCATCCGGGTTGGCTTCGAGGGAAGCCTTCTTACTGGTCACAGTAATCTCAATTCAGCACCGGGTTTGCCACCGGCTTTCTCCATGATACTGAATAGAGGCGCTGATTCTCTGCTCCTCAGATGGCGTTTCAGCTCATCACGCATGGTTCGTCATCAGGTCCGATGGCTTGAGTCCGCGAATAGAGGCATCCAGAAGTTCGACCATATGGAATGTGGGCATCGCCGCTTCCCCTCGACGGCTGAGACCACTCTTGAGCTGGAGCAGGCATCCGGGGTTGGCGGAGACCAGGGCTGCGGCGTTGGTGGCGAGAAGATTCGTGACCTTGCGGTCTCCGAGTTGTTGCGCGGGTTCGGGATGAAGCAGGTTGTATACGCCTGCGGAGCCACAGCAAAGAGATGGCTCTGCGATCTCAGCTATCTCCAGTTGAGGAATACGGGCCAGCAGGTCGCGGGGCTGTTGATAGATGCCCTGTGCGTGACGAAGATGGCAGGCATCGTGGTACGCGATGCGAAGTGGGAGGGGATGGCGGAGAGCTACGGGAGCCAACTCACAGAGGATTTCGGTGATGTCCTTACACTTGCTTGTGAATGCCCTCGCACGCTCGGCATAGGCGGGGTCGTCGCGCAGCAATTCGCCATACTCCTTCATCGTGGAGCCGCAGCCTGCGGCGTTGATGACGATGGTCTCTACGTTGGCTCGCTCAAACATGTCGATGATGGTACGAGCCATCGCGGCTGCCTGTTGATCCAGGCCGGAGTGCACCATCAAGGCGCCGCAGCAAGGCTGGCCTTCAGGCGTGATGACCTCGCAGCCCTCTGCCGCAAGGACGCGGGCAGTCGCTGCGTTGACGTGCGAGAAGAAGACCTGTTGGACGCAGCCTGTAAGCATTCCCACCCGACGGCGTTGGGGTTCGACGGGAGCGGTTCGGGCCGGCATCCGCCAGTTGAAGTTGGAGGGGACGGTGGGGAGGAGTGTTTCCATTGCAGCCAAGCGCTGGGGGAGGAGCTTCAGCAGCCCCGACCTTCGCACCAGAGACTGCAGGCCCAGCCGTTGGTAGAGAAAGAGTGGCCCTGCCAGAAGGCGAAGGCGCGCAGGGTGCGGGAAGGTTGCAAACAACAGGCGGCGAAAGAGAGAGTCGTCGAGGCTGCGGGGAATGTTGCGTTCAACCTGCGCGCGCGTGGCTTCGATGAGATTGCTGTACTGGACCCCTGAAGGGCAGGCCGTGATGCAGGCCATGCAGCCGAGGCAATTATCCATGTGGATCTGGAAGTTGCCGTCGAGGGGAGCTGCGCCTTGTGCGGCCTTCTGCATCATGTAGATACGCCCGCGGGGCGAGTCCATCTCTTCGCCCCACAGAACGTAGGTGGGGCAGGCTGGCAGGCAGAAGCCGCAGTGAACGCAGTCTGCGAGAAGGTCCTTGTCGGGAGCGTGATGGGCATCGAAGCTGGACGGTAACGACGGCTCGATTTGAGTGAGATGGGCCATAGTTATATTCCGTCCAGAAAGCGACCGGGGTTGAGGATTCGGTTCGGATCAAACTTCACTTTGATGGTCTGAGCGAGTGTGGAGGCTGGGTCGATGCTTCCACGAAGTGAGGAGGGACTAGATGGACGAAGCACTGTGATCGACCCATTTCCAGAGTCTTTTGCCAATTCTGAGAGTTCAAGAAATGGCGAGATTGCGTCGTTATTGAAACGAGCAAACATGATGCCGGTTGCCTGGGTAACAGCCGAGCCGCCGAGCTTCACGATCTCCGTTGAGAGTTTGCTGATTGCGGAGGGCAACATGGTCGCCTTGATGACTGTACCTCCTGGCTCATCCAGTAGTTGCTCGCGAGCGGTGAAGATAGTGTCGCTGGCGTCGTGCCAGCCGGTATCCAGACCCGCTTGCTTCGCGAGTGTTTCGAATACCGCGAACTGAATGGTGAGAGCTTCCGGCAGGGTCGCGAGTTGTAGATCCAACGCATAGCTGTTTGCGTTCACGCGCAGTTGCATCGCCTGGGTGCTGAGCTGGGAGTTGAGGATCGCGAGTAAGAGCTTACCTGGCGTCTCTGGGGTCGACGAGGTGATGGTCCAGGTCTGGGTGTGGGAAGGAATCGGGTGCAGCCGGAAGGTGACGTCTGTGATGACGCCGAGGGTCCCGAAGGCCCCAGTCATCAGCTTGTGGAGGTCGTAGCCTGCGACATTCTTTACCACTTTGCCGCCAGATTTTGCGATGGTTCCATCAGCCAGCACAATCGTCATACCGATAATCAGGTCGCGTAGGCTGCCGTACTTCAGGCGGAGAGCGCCGGAGTCGTTGGTTGCGATAATGCCACCTACCGTGGCCCGGCCGGGCCAGAGCGGATCGAGTGCGACTTGCTGGTTGTGCTCGGCGAGAACCTGTTGCATGGTGGACCACGGCGTACCAGCTGCTACCGTCGCGGTGAGATCCTGCCAGCTATGGCTTTGAACACCGTTGAGGTTAGTGGTATCGAGCAGCAGATCTGTGGGAACTCGATTGCCCCAGCTTGATTTTGTGCCTACACCACGAATTTCGATGGTTAGCTTTCTATCGTTTGCGTAGCGGGTAATGAGAGCTACTTGCTCTGTGGTCTTAGGCGCGATGATTGCCCGACCTGCGTCGTCGATGACAAACGGGAGGCCCAGGGATTGATGAAGATCTTCAAGCATATGAGGGGCTAAGGTCACTAAAAGAACTCCGCCACGCCCGCGGTTTCGAGCGGGTGAGGCGTGTATGGCCCGGACTTTTCGCCACACAGGCGCGGGCGCGGAAAGAGCTTGTCGGGATTGGCCAGGTTGTGTGGATCGAAGGCGTGGCGCACGAGCTGCATGGTATCGAGATCCGGCTCGCTGAACATATAGCCCATGGCCTGCTGCTTCTCTTTGCCGACGCCGTGCTCGCCGG
>JANYER010000474.1 GCA_025359825.1 Granulicella sp. | reverse complement strand
AAGATCGGGATTTTGAATGCGCAGGATGTTTCGGATGCGCATGTGGTGCGGGTGCCGAAGACGTATCCGGCATACTTCGGGACGTATGAGCGGTTCGACGAGCTGCGCACGTGGACAGACAGTTTTGAGAACCTGTTCCTGGTCGGGCGGAACGGTATGCATAAGTACAACAACCAGGACCACAGTATGTTGACCGCAATGACGGTAGTGGATGGTATTGTGGCTGGGCATGTGGACAAGTCTGTTTTGTGGAGCATCAATACGGAGCAGGAGTACCACGAGGAGAAATAGACCGTGAGCGCGAGACGACTTCTGGTTGCCGGGCTGGTGGTAGTGGTGGTGGTGCTGGTGGTGTTTCGACAGCGGCTGTACCTGCGCGACCCGCTTGCGACGGTGGAGCGCGATGGGATGAAGCAACAGGACTACCGGGTGTATGTGAACTTCTTCAATGACATTCTGGTGGAAGACCTGGGCGCGGGCCGGCGCGTGCTGGTGCAGGCGCAGAATGGGTCGCCGATGGTGCCGGGGATTCCGGTGCACCTAAACTGCCTGCGCGGGATGGCATGCCTGACGGAGACAAACTTTGCGCCGACGATTCCACTGCGTGGCCGGGGGTATGTGCCGGCGGTAGAGATGACGAATAAGTTTGTCACGTTTATCGATGGTGATGGCGCGAACATGCGAATTGCATTGCGTTAGAGGTCGTCGAAATTTTTGCTGTAACCCTGGGTGGGGCGGAGCCTCTAATGGAGGATGAGAGGCGGCTTCCCTATTAGGCTTTGCGGCTATTTTCCTTGCGGACATTAACTTGTAGGAACTGCCGGGCACAAGCAGGATGAAGGAATGAGCGTGCGGAATGGCAGATGAAAGTTTAGAACCTAACGAGATAGGTCACGAGAAGGCGGTCGGCGAAGAGTCGATGCCGGAAGAGAGTGTAGCTGCGCCTCCGAGAGAGACTGCCGCTGCGGCGGAGCTTCCTGCACCGGTGGAGGCTGCTGTCGCGGTTGTGCCGGTGGCCTTCGTTGAGGCCGAGATTGTCATTGAACCTGTTACGGCTTCGATTCGACTCGAGAAGAAGCATCCTCTGGCGATTCGGTGGATGCACTGGGTGAACTTTCCGGTGCTGTTCACAATGATCTGGAGTGGGCTGCTGATTTACTGGAACGACTCGGACAATGCGTACCAGCATCCCCATGCGGTGTACCGAGTGGGAGTGGGTTCGGTGACGCTGGTGCGGCTGTTTCCGGAGTGGTTCTGGAAGGCGATCAACGCGCCGTATCGGGTGACCGAAGGGTTGGGGTATCACTTCTTCTTCATGTGGTTGTTTGCGATGAATGGGTTGCTGTATGTGACGTACCTGGCGTGGTCGGGCGAGTGGCGGTTGATGGTGCCGGACCGTAAGAGCGCTACAGAGGCGATCCAGGTAACGCTGGTGGATCTGCATCTGCGTAAGGGTTTGCCAGTACAAAAGAAGTACAACGGCGCGCAGAAGATCGCGTACACGGCGGTCGTGCTGATGGGTGTAGGGAGCCTGGTGACCGGCCTCTCCATCTATAAGCCGACACAGGTGCATTGGGTGACGACGCTGCTGGGTGGTTATGAGATGGCGCGTTGGGAGCACTTCTGGCTGACGATTGGATTCTGCGGATTCTTCGTGGTGCATGTGGTGCAGGTGATGATGGCGGGTTGGAACAACTTCCGCGCGATGGTGACGGGGTATGAGATTAAAAAAGTCGACGAGCCTTCCATCGAGGCGGAGCGGAGGACGTGGTGAGTGATGGACGCGAGGAGCGGGCCGAGCAGGAGGCGCGCCGTGAATGGGAACGCAAGGAGGCAGAACGGCGAGAGTTGCCGCGGGAGTATGTCCCGGTGCCCGAACAGGAATGGGAGCCGGAGCGGCGGGATTCGTAGAGAGTGAGTGAGGGTGCCATGACAGTTGAAAAGCTAGTTGAAGAGCAGGTACAAGAGCTGGACGCACAGGTACAACGGGAGAGCGGACGCCGTTCGCGGCGAAGCTTTCTGACGGCTGCGGTGGCGGCTGCGGGTGGGTACGGCTTCTACCGATGGATTGATCGGAGTCCGGGTGATCAACTGATTCCTCGTCCGCTGCGCAAGGCACTGAACCTGAATGAGGCGGTGACACGCACGGTGTTCGATGAGCGTGGACTGGCTCCGACGTATTCGCTGGCGAAGGCGGAGGAGCTGCGGGTGAATGGAATCTATGGCCTGAAGGAAGAGCTGGTTCCGGAGAGCTATCGGCTGCAGATGGTCGGGGTCGAGCAAGCAAACAAATTTCCGCAGTATGTGAGCGATGTGACGGCTTGGGAGTACAAGTACGCGGCGAAGAAAGATGAAGGCGGTAAGGACGATGCGGCTTCGGGCAACCACGATACCAAGGTTGCACCGAAGACGGAAGGTGCTGCTACGGAAGGTGCGTCTGCAATGAAGATGTCTCCGGCGTTTGAGGCTGCGTTTGCGGATTTGAAGAAGTCACAGGGAAGTAAGCGTCCGCGTGGGCAGGAGGAGGCGGGTGAGAGTGATAACACACTGGATGCGGGGACTCCGGGGCTGTTGCTAAAGCTGGAGGATGTGACGCGCTTCGAACATCGCGAGCTGGTTACGCAGTTCAAATGCATCGAAGGATGGAGCCAGGTGGTGCATTGGGGTGGAGTGCGGCTGGCGGACTTGATTGCGGCGTATCCGCCGGCGAAGAAGGCGGATGGGTCCCTGCCGAAGTATGTGTACATGGAGACGCCGGATGGGGACTACTACTGCGGCTACGATCTGAACGTCTGCATGCATCCGCAGAGCCTGCTGGTGACCGAGATGATGGGGCGTTCGCTGGGACAGTGGCACGGCGCACCACTTCGATTACATATGCCGATCAAATACGGTTACAAACAGATCAAGCGGATCGGGTTGATTGCGTATACGGACATGCTGCCGGACGACTACTGGACCAAGCTGGGCTATGACTGGTACGCGGGGCTGTAGCGAGCTGCAAGATTCTGGGCGAAGAGAAAGGCGGCCATTGCTGGCCGCCCTTCTTGCTATGCATGGTTAACAATTAGAAGGACAGTTTTACGCCTCCCTGGAAGATTCTCGGGCCCGTGACGCTGGTGCCTGAGATCTGCCCAAAAGTGGTGTTGGTCAAAGCGGGATTGCTGCTGCTGGGGTTGGCGAAGTTCGGATGGTTGATGACGTTGAAGGCCTCCAAGCGTAGATCCAAGTGCAGGCCCTCATGTATGTCGAAGATGCGAGATATTTGCGCATCTACCTGGTAGATCGGGATGCCACGGAAGGAGTTTCTCCTGATATTGCCGTAGGTTCCGGCGACGGTGTTGAGGGTAAAGGCAGCCGGGTTGAGGTAAGCGCGACCGACCCCTGCTCCTGAGGTGCGGGCTGGGTGAAGGTAGACCGGTACTCCAGGAATCAAGTTGGGGCGATCGTTGCCTTGCGCCGTCAACGAGATGTCCGATCCCTGGGTTACGTTGAAGGGAGCACCGCTCTGGATATGCACCAAGGGCGCGAACACCCAGTTATTGGCGAGAAGTGCTTTGAAGCCAGTAAGTGGGAACTTGCTCTTGGTGACTAAGACAACATTTTCAATATTGCGGTAGTCGGACCCGCATGGACCATAGTCCAAGCCGGGGTGGGTTGGGTCCTGGACGGGTGAACCGGTGACGTCACCGGCACCGTCGGCGACATTGAGGCACTTCGACCAGGTGTGGTTGACGAGTAGGCTGAAGCTGGAGGACAGGCGGTGCTGGATGGTGGTGACCAGTCCGTTATAGTTTGCTGTACCACCGTCTCCGACGAGGACCGAACCGCCACCGCCGCCCTGGTACTGGTTTCCCTGAGCAGGATTTGCGATGGCGAGTGCAAACCGCGACTTCTGATTGCCGGTTGTGGAGCATGGAGTTCCTGCCGCCCCAGGCGTTACTTTAGCTGGCCCCGTGGTGACGATCGGACTGCAGCCGGTACCGCCTGCACCCCAGACCCCAGGGATGAAGACAGCATTGTTCAGCGGCACACCGAGCGGCGCATGGCGTGTTCCGTTGCCGATGTAAATCAGCTGAAGCTGCCAGCCTCGGCCTAAATCACGCTGGATGCTGGCGGTGTACTGAATGGTATAGGAAGGATGGTACTGAGTGGGCAGGACGATAAACTGACCTTGCGCGGGGAAGACAGCGGTTGCAGCGGTTGGGATACCAGGCTGCGGATAGGGACTGACACTGCTGCCGCCGACCTGACTGCATCCTGCACCTGTGCCTCCAATGAGCCAGGGATTGCTGAAGCACAACTGTGCGGAGGTACTGGGGCTGCTGGAGGTGGCGAAGGGTGGATTCTGGTTGACGCGCTGGCCGGTGAAGTAATTGACTTGGTCATACGCAATTTCAGCACCAGCACGGATGACGGTCTTGCCATTGCCAACGGGATCGAAGGATACGCCGACGCTGGGTGAGAACTGCCAAGGTGAGTTCTTGGTGAACTGGCGGGAGACACCTGCATCGCCATAGAAGAAGGAACCAGCCGGTGCGGTCGGGTAGACCGAACTGACCTGATTCGCCATAAATGCGCTCATGCTAAAGATTGATCCTCGGTTGAAGTAATCGACCGGGAAGAACTGCGGCACCCACCGAACGCCACCGAACATGGTCACTCGTTTGCTGGCATGGAAAGTGTCCTGGATGTAGAGGCTCGGGATGGGACCTCTAAGGGCGTTCTGCTGGGTCTTGCTTTGGGAGAAGGCGGACATGGAGCCGGTCAGAAAGTCCAGATTGGCGTCTCCGATGTTGCTGCCGCCGCCTGGTCCGTTGGCGCTGTATTGGCCGTTGAAGGTGAAGTTGCCGTTGGCCTGGAAGGCACCCACGATATTGAGTTGATTGCGAACATACTCGCCGCCGAAGACTAACTGGTGCTTGCCGATCGTCATGGTGACGTCATCGGCGATAGCAAGAGCGTTGTCGTTGAAGTGGCCGGGAGCGCAGGTGCCGCAGTAGGTGTTGAACCCATGCGTGCTGGTAGTGCCGATGGTCATCTGCAAGCCGGTGGACAAGGGACAGGACAAAGTGATGCCAAGAGTACAAGCCGTAATGCCGGGGGCGGGGCCGCGCACATTCGAGCGCCTGCTGATGGAGGCACGGAAACTGTTCACGATTCTCGAATTGATGGAATAGACCTCGCCAAGGACGAAGGTCTGAACCCGTTGTACGTTTCCGGGGCTGGTGGTGATGAGGATGTTAGTGGGAGAGAAGAAAGCGGGGGCCTGATAGCCATCCAGGAAGTAACGGGCGTACAGGTTGTTCTTCGGGTTGACGGTGTAGTCCATGCGGGTGACAAACTGTTTGTCATATACCTGGGACGGAATGGCGTAACTGACGAGTCCTGTCGCATCCGTAGCTGTGGGCAAATACTTTACGAGAGCCAGGGACTGGGCGTTGAAGAAGCTTGGAGAGATCTGGTTGTTCACCAAAGCAGCGCCTGTGACGGGATTGACCAACTTTTGCGTGGGGTCGGAGAGAGAGAAATCCCCCTGCAGGTTTGCTGCGGTCGGCACATGGGCTTGCGTCGCGGAGGTTGCCTGAATCGCCTTGTTGAACTGATATCCGGCAAAGAAGAAGAGCTTGTCCCTGCCGTCGAACAGATGCGGGATGCGAACGGGACCGCCAAAGGTTCCACCGTACTGGTTCTGATGCAATGAGTCTTTAGGGCTGCAGGTTGTGGCCGGTGCGACCGGTTTGCAGGTGGAAAAGAAATTGGTGGCGTTGAGATAGTTATTGCGAATGAACTCAAAGGCTGTGCCGTGGAAGGAGTTTGTGCCGGAGCGAGTTACGACGTTGACCAGACCTCCGGAGTGCGAACCACCGGTAGCACCCAGCGCGGTGGATTCGACACTGAACTGGCTGACGGCATCGGGAAAGGGGAAGGGCAGGTTGGCATTGGCCATGTAGTCGTTGTTGTCGCCACCATCCAGCCGCCACGAGGTGGTATTGCCATTGCCGCCTGCGATGGAAACAGAGATGGCGGCGTAGGAGTACTTGCTGCCGGTGAAGTCGCCGGCGGGTGCGGGCGCTGAGCCGCCGGAGAGGGTGATGAGGTCGGTCATACGGCGACCGTTGAGCGGCATCTCGGTGATCGCGGTCTGGTCAATGGTCTGCTTGAAGGAGCTGTCCTCGGTCTGGAGGGCGAGGCCCTCGGACCGGACTTCAACGCGTTCCGTAGTTGCGCCAACGGTCATCTTGATGTTGATCGCGACGCTGCTGCCGACTTCGAGAACGATGTTGGTTTGGGTGTAGCCACGAAATCCAGCCATGGCCGCACTGATCGTATATGTACCGATTGGCGTATTGGGGAAGCTGTAAGCGCCGTTGCTGTCACTGACGACATTCCGGCTATTTTGTGTAGCCGTGTTGAGGAGCGTGACCGTGGCGGCGGGGATCAGGGCGCCGGTCTCGTCGGTGATGGTGCCCTGAATGCTGGCAGTTCCGGTCTGCGCCTGAGCAGACGGTGAAACGACGGATAGTAGCAGGATGGAAAAGACCATCGCGCAGTGGATTTTTTTTACGGCCCCTGAAAATTGAATCAACATTGGCTTCCCTCGATCATTTTTGTTTGTAGCTGTTGGGCATGAGCTCTCAAGATTGAGAAAGTGGCATGACCAATACGACGCGGACTATAAGGACTTGTTTATAGCATTGTCAATAGAAAATGAGTTTCCGGCCCAGTTGAACCCAGGGAGTGGGTATTTGAAGTTTTTGCTCAGTGGCAAGCTGTTGCGGGTCGCTGCCTCGCTACCGCCAGATGGAAATTGGCGGGGTCGATTTTGGGGTTTAAGAGGGGGTGGATTGTCTGCGGGCGATGGCGATTCTGGGAACCTGTTGTAGGTCGTTGATGAACAAGAGGTCCTTCCATTCGGCCAACAGATTCTGAATCGATTCATTTTGACCGTGGCCTATTTCGAGCGCCAGTAATCCGCCGGGAGATAGGGCGGCGTGGGCCTGCGGGATGAGGCGTTGGTAGATGTCGAGGCCGGTGGGGCCGGCGAAGAGGGCGGTGGGGGGTTCGTAGTCGCGGACCTGGGGGTGGAGGGTGGATCGGTCGGTGGTGGGGATGTAAGGGGGGTTGCTGACGAGGGCGTCGAAGGCCTGACCGGAGACGGCGGCTAGGAGGTCGGATTGGAGGAAGGTGATGCGGTCGGCGACGTGGTGGGTCGCGGCGTTGTGGCGGGCGATGGGTAGGGCTGCGGGGGAGAGGTCGAGGGCGGTGATGTGGGCCCGGGGGAGGTGGATGGCGAGGGTGATGGCGATGATGCCGGAGCCGGTGCCAATGTCGGCGATGCGGTGGGGTTGAGTGGAGGGTAGGCGTTGCAGGACTGCCTCTACCAGGAGCTCGGTTTCGGGGCGGGGGATAAGGACGGCGGGGGTGACGTGGAAGGGGAGGCCGTAGAACTCCTGGGTGCCGGTGATGTATTGGATAGGCTCGAGGGTGAGGCGGCGGGTGATGGCGGCCTGGTAGTCGGCGAGTTGGGAGGGGGTGAGTTGGCGGGCGGGGTCGGTGAAGAGGGTGGTGCGAGGGAGGTTGCAGGTGTGCAGCAGCAGGAGCTCCGCGTCGCGGGAGGCGTCGGCGCGGAGGTGCTGATTTTGCGCGAGCTGGTGGATCGCGGCGGTAAGGGCTTCGCGGAGGGTGGTCATGGTTTCGTTCGCGAGACTTCCTGGTTTCTAAACTCTCAGGGCTTATGGCGCCATGATGTAGGAGTACTTGCCTTCGGCCTGCAGCATGTGGATGGCGGCGACCATGGCGGGCACGTAGATGACTCCGGGCAGGGAGTGCGACTGGAGGTCTTCGACGACCTCTTCAACGCTCGCGGTGAGGCCATTGCGCTTGATGATGGAACCGGCCTGGCTCTCCGTGGCGTTGTGGCAGCCGAGGAGTTGGAGGCCGCGGGGGATGAGAGCTTCGATGCCCCAGTCCTGATAGGTGGAGGTGCGGTCGCTGGGGTTGGTGCCGCCGGTGGGGTTGCGTTGGGGGTAGAAGATGTTGCGGATGGCCGGCTTGTCGGTCTTGGGGTCGTTGACCTTGAGCCACTCGCCGAGCTTGTACTTCTCCCACATGGAGTCGTCGAAGTTGATGGCATTCGACGGGCCGTGCATCGCGGCGACGATCTTGATCTGGTCGGCGGGGATCTCATAGCCGAAGTGCAGACCGTTCATGGAGTTCTTGATGACGCTGAGGAAGTCGCCTCCACCGATGGGGTGGACGTCGTACATCTGCTTGCCGCGGCCTTTGAACTTGATGAGCTTCTCGAACTCGACGAACTTCCAGGCGGCGTGATCTTTATAGACAAGCTCGGCGTTCGCGTCGGAGGCGATTGCGCCGGCCATGGTGGTGATGGCAGCGACGCCGGTGCCTACGGTTCCTAGAAACGATCTGCGCGTAACGTTGGTGGGCTTGCGGGCCTCAGTCATTCGATTAGTTGCCTTTCTGGGTTGCGAGCTGGGCTTTGATCTGGGTTGCAATCCAGCCGTTGGTGCGGGAGTCGAGCAGATCGAGCGGGAGGACGCCGCCAGAGAGCATCTCGTCGTGGAAGGTGCGGATGTCGAACTTTGCGCCAAGCGCTTTCTTGGAGCGGTCGCGAAGCTCACGGAACTTGAGCTGACCGATCTTGTAGGAGAGGGCCTGTCCGGGCCAGGCGATGTAGCGATCAGTCTCGGACTGTATCTCCGGCTCGGGCTCGTTGGAGTACTTGCGGAAGAAGTCGACTACCTGGTCGCGGCTCCAGCCCTTGGAGTGGATACCGGTATCGACGACGAGGCGGACGGCGCGGAAGATTTCGGAGGAGAGGCGTCCGTAGTCCGAGACCGGGTCCTGATAGAAGCCGATGTCTTTGCCGAGCTCTTCGGAGTAGAGCGCCCAGCCTTCGGTATAGGCGGTAAAGCCGCCGCCGTAGAGGCGAAACTTCGGCAGGCCTTTGAGCTGCTGCTGGACGGAGCGTTGCATGTGGTGGCCGGGGATGCCCTCGTGGTACGCGGTAGACTCATCGCCAACCAGCGAGCGGTGCGCGAAGTCCGAGGTGGCCACGGAGGTGCGGCCGGGGCGGCTGCAGTTGGGAGTGCCGGTCTGATAGTGGGTGGCGGCACCAGCCTGGTAGGAGGGGATGGCCTCCACGGTGACGGGGCAGTCGTGCAGCAGGGTGAAGAGCTCTGGTAGGCGGGGCTTCATCTGTGCGATGTAGCGGCGGTAGTCGTCGAGGATCTGCTCCTCGGAGGTGGGGATGTACCTGGGGTTGGTCTTGACGGCCTCGCGGAAGCTCTCGAGGTCTTTGTAGCCGGCCTTGTGGGCGATCTGGGTCATCTCGCCCTGAATTCGTTTGATTTCGTCGAGGCCAAGCTGATGGATCTGCGCCGGGGTCATGTCGGTGGTGGTCATCTGCCGGACGGCGACCTCGTAGCGGTGTTTGCCGTCAGGTAGGGAAGAGACGCCGATGGCGGTGCGGCCGTGGGGGGCGTAGTCGGTAGCGACGAAGGTGGCGAAGGCTTGATAGGCCGGGACGACTTCGGTATCGACGGCCTGCTGGATTGCAGCGGTGATGCGCTGGCGATCGGCGTCGGAGAAGCTGGCAGGAATCTTCTTGATGGGGAGCAGGAAGGGCTTTTTATTGGCGACGTCGGTGGCCTGGGTGGCGACCTTTTCCAGGATGAAGCGCGGCGGTACTAAGCCGTCCTTGATGCCGAGACGGAGGACGTCGGTGACCTGGGTGAGGACGCGGGGAATCTGGTGGAGGCGGGCGATGTAATCGTCGTAGTGCTGGACGGAGTCGAGCGGGACGGCGTTGGGCAGGTCGGAGAGTTCGCTATGGATGCCGTTCTGCTGGTTGACGGACATCTCGTAGCTCTTAAGGTCGTAGTTCTGCAGGGCGACCTTGAGGGAGCGGTCGAGGAGCTGATGGGAGAGGAGGTCCTGCTCGGGGAAGCCGGTGGTGTCGATGGCGGTGAGCCGGGCGAGCCAGGTCTTGTTGTCGGCGTTCTGCTGCTGGATGCGTGCGAGCGAGTAGTCGGCGAGCTGGCTGTTGTAGCGGTAGTCGCCGATGGCGGTGGCGCGCTCGGGGTTGTTGCGGAGGCTGGCCTGCCACTGCTCTTCAAAGAGGGTGTTCTGGGTGGCGAGGCGGGCTTCTACCGGAGAGTCAGCCGGAACTGCGGCGTGGAGCGTGGAGACGCAGCAGAGGAGGGTTGCAAGGGTGACGAGGGCGTTTCGCATGGTTACGGTGAGGGTAGCAGATGGCGTGGTGCTGCAGTCCTGCGAGAAGGCCTTCCGGGAGATGTTCGAGATGTGTGTTGCGGTCTGCATCGGTGTACCCCTCCCCTCCCCTAATATTGCGCAAAGTCTTCCAACGATGCGAGTTAGCTTTGGACTTCGTGTTGACCTTAAGTAAAACAAGCAGGTCTGGCTGAGGGCCGGACCTGCTTGTTTCTATCCCTTGATTCTATCAGTCGTGTCAAGGGCTGGCGGGGGGTCAAAACAGTACGATTACGCCTTCTTGATACGGCTGCGAACGTAACCACCGAGGCTGGCGAAGAATGTGCAGGCGGCGGGGAAGAGCATCGAGGCTCCTGCAGAGGTGCCAGAACCCACCGAAGCACAGCCAGCGGAGACCGAAGACGACATCCCGATCATCACCGGCAAGCCGAAGTCGTTGCCTCAGACCGAGAGCGGAAGAGTTGGGCCGGAGATTGGGACCGCTAGCGATTCCCTTCGTCGGTTCAACCTGAAGCAAGTTTGGAGGGTAGTCTAGCGCCGTTGTCTCAATCGAGTCGGCAAAAGAGTAATGGTTCATCTACGAGTTGGATCGGTGTAATCAGCACAGGTTAAGAGTAGTAGTTACGACGCGGAAGCGAGTACTGCTATGCCAGCAGAGGGCACAGAGTGATGTGGGACTGGACCGTACACCGTGTTAACCCGCCATTCGTAGATGTCGTCCCAGCTTGCTAAAGGCACTTTTCCTTCTTTTCATGTGCAATGTTTTTCCGTGTAGCTAAAATTTATCGCTTGCCCACCCGTAGACGTCGCGAGCTAAATATACTTCTATCTGATAGATAGATAGATAGATAGATAGATACGACTTTGGGCATTGAGTTGCACTCCCTCTAGCATCGCCAAAAAAAATGGCCAGAGGTGTTTATCAATGCTGAAGAAATGTCTCTCTCTCCTCTGCCTGGGTCTGTTTGCAGCGTCCATCTCTGCCTCTGCCGACACGATCAAAACTTTCACGCTGAACCAGAACGGCTGCTCCTCGGGTTGCGCACTGTCTCCCTATGGAACCATCACGCTGGATCAGACTGCCACCGGCGTCATCGTCACCGAGACGCTTTTCAACGGTTCCACCTTCGCACAGACCGGCGCGGGCAGCTCACTTGAGTTCCAGCTGAATGGCGTGTTCGCGATCACCGGAATTACCAGCGGCTTTACCAACGGTGGTGCAGCGACTGCTTCTACCTTTGGCAGCTTCAACAACAGCGTTGATTGCACCGTGAATGCGGTCTGCCCCAACGGAGGCAGATCAGTCGCCAACGGCGGCAATGATGGTCCCTTGAGCTTTACTGTCACTGGAGCAACTCTCGCCAATTTCGTTGCCAACTCCAAGGGTTACTACTTTGCCAGCGATCTCTGGGTTCCTACCGTAGCCAACGGCTCGACGGGTGCTACCGGAAACGTTGCCGCCCTGGACGGCACCGTCGTTACCACGTCAACGGTTCCGGAGCCGTCTTCGCTTATGCTGCTTGGTTCAGGCATCCTTGGTGTGGCTGGAGCAATCCGCCGCCGCCTCGCTGCATAACTGTACCTAACAGGGTTTCACTCCTGAGTGAACTCAAATCCTCCGTCTCTCGTTCGTTGAGAGGCGGAGGATTTTGTATTTGCGACAGACCCGCCGTGATCATGTAGTTGACGTCGGTGCGGAGCTTCAATCACAGCGGTCTACAGGCCTGCATCTCCATGAATTCTAGGATAGAGTCTCCAAATCCCTCATCTTTGACGATAAATCGGCCTTCCATGCAGCGGCGGCCCGCCAGCGCTTGTGCCGCCCCCGGTTCCAGTCCCCGACCCGTCCGAGACGACGTCAGTGTAGAGCGGGGTGGATTGGGTGGTCACTCCCACGATGGGGGGGAGATATGGCTGGATGAAAGCTATTCGGGATTAATGGGGAGGATGGTGGCGGTGGAGGTGAAGCGGCGGTAGTTGGTGTAGTGGGCGGTGAACTGGCCCTTCATCTTGCCGCTGTTCATGCGGCCGACGACTACGGTGGGGAGCCAGAAGGTCTGGTCGCCGATCTGGGTGGGGGCGGAGTCGACGGAGGCGAAGGAGGCGTGGTTGCTGCGGCTGGCGGCTTCGGCGGGGATGGTGCGTTCCAGATGGGTGAGCTGGTGGGAGACGGGGTCGATGCGGGCGACTCCGGTGAGGCCCTGGAGGCCGGCCTCGCACTCCGGCATGGTGGCGATGGCGGGGCTGGGAGTGATGCGGAGTTCGATAGAGGCGGTGGGGCTGGCTTGGGGTGCGAGGGTGAAGGTGAAGCAGGGGCGGCGGTTGGGAGCGAAGAACATGTCCTGGAAGCGACCGAATCCGCCGAAGAGGGTGAAGGGGAGCTGGGGGTGTTGGTCGGGGGGGACGGGTTTGCCGTTGAGGACGGTGATCTGGCGGGACTCGTCGAGACGAGGTGTGGTGGGGTTTTGCAGGGCGCGGAAGGTGGCCTGGGCCTCAGCGTGGCGCTTGAAGCCGAGGACGGAGTGATCGGAGAGGATGGCCTCGGAGGCGGTGAGGGAGGGGAGGTTGGTGTGGTACTGGGCGGCGTTGGCGACTAGCTGGTCTACCAGTTTTTCCGCGGTGAGGTCGGAAGCCGGGGTGGCCTGGGTCAGGGACGGCAGCGGTGTGGCGAGGGCGAGGAGGAGAAGAGTTCCAAGGCGGGCCAGCATGAGTGCGTCTCCTATGTCGTTCGGAGTGAGCTTGCGAGGGACGGCTTAATTGTCTCACTTGCAGGTTGGGATAGGAGTGTGGGATGCGAGTGTGACGTCCCGAGGTTTGGGCGGCGATGCTTGATTCTTGATAGACTCCTCTGCACATTGTGAACGTGACGGATGTTGTCCAGGAGCTGACTGATGCGCGTAGCGTCTGCGAGTACGACGAGAGCGGTCCTGATGGGGCGACGGGCGGTGCAGCCCGAGGAGCCCGAATCTAATTCCAATTCCAACGCAGCGCTGGATGCTGGGGCGCGGGGTCTGTACCTGGTGCTGGGGTTCTTTCGCGAGACCAACGCGGAGGCGCTGCGGATACGGGAGCGATTGAAGAGCGCGGTGGATCTGGCGGCGTCGAAGGACGATGACGGGGCAGCTCGGATACTGGCAGAGACCTACACCGTGATTCGCAAAGAGATTGACGAGGCGGCGATACGGGCCGAGGTGATTGAGGAGATTCGCCGCACCGATCTGGAGACGAAGGCGTGGTTTGCGCGGGAGTTTGTGCAGGTTGGTAATGGGTGGGACGACCTGGACCAGTTATGGCCGGAGAGGATGAGCCATCCGGAGGCGCTGGCGGCGTTTGTGACGCGGGGGACGCGGAGCATCGCGGTGCTGGATACCATGATATTCCTCTGCGCATGCCAGACGATTCCGGATGAGCTGGACAAGTATCTGGCGAACTACCGGATTGGCCGCAGCCTGGATTTTGTGGGGACGTTTCAGGACCAGCTTCCGAATAAAGAACTGACGCTCGCCGTGCTGGCGCGACTGGCTCCACAGAGTGGGATTGTGTCTGGCTTGATCGATCTGAATAACGCGATGGTGATCAAGGCGGACCAGCGTTTCTGGCGGCAGGCGATGAGCGTGGTCGCGATCCTGGTGACGGTGGGGCTGGGGTATGGGCTGGTAGCGCTGGGGACGCATCCGGGGTGGTTCGGCTTTGATGCGTCGGCGTGGCCAGTGGCTCCCAAGGACTGGGCGGCGCTGAATGGAGCGTATCTGCTGGTGTTGCTGGGCGTGCTGGCGCACTGGGTGTTGGACCGGGTGAAGCTGAACCGGTCAGGGACGGATGTCACTCCGCTTTCCGAATGGCTGATGTGGCTGCATGTGAATGAGGTGCCGATCATCGTGCGGATTGCGACGGTGTGGCTGATGGTCGCACTGGGCGTGGCGTTCAAGAGCTTCAACCCGGGGACCGGGGTGGTACCGGTGACGTACTTCACGGCAGGCTACTTTCTCGACAGCACATTTGATGCGCTGGTGGGGCGGTTCAATACGTTTATTGGGACGAAGGATCCGGCGAAGAAGAAGAATGAGGCAGAGGCATAGGGGCGAGACAAAGACATATCTCAGGGGCTAAAGCCCGATTTGTAGACGATCAAAATGTCCAGGCCAAAGAGGCTGCTGAAAAAGTCGGATGTGGCGCAGAGAAATCCCCTCAGTGGCTAAGGCCACGTTTTAATGATGGCACTTGCGGCGCGGGTGAAGCCGCGCCCTTTCAAAACAACGACTTTTTCAGCGGCTTCTAAAGCCTGGACCTATCACAAACGAAAAAGCAGCCCCAGGTGTCTAGGGCTGCCGATTCGTTCGAGAGTTGCTGCAGGGTTGCGGCTGGAGTTAGAAGACGAAGCGAAGGGATAGCTGCGCCTGACGGGGGTCTCCGACTCCCAGGCGAAGGAAGCCGTCGAAGTTGAACAACTGGACGGAGCTGAGCGAGTTGATGTTGTTTTTATTGTTGAAGGTGTTGAATATCTCAACTCGCGGAACCAGCTCCCACTTGGCGTCATGGAACTTGATGGGACGGGAGACACCGAAGTCGGTCACGAAGAACTCGTTGTCCTTGCGCAGATGGTTGCGACCGCAGTCGATCCCGTTGACGAAGCGGGTCTGAGAGTTGTTGATGCTGCAGGGTGCTCCGGTGCCGTTACCGCTCGCGTTATCGGTGATCGGCGACGCGGAGTGGTACTGCATCCGGACGTTGGACTTGAAGCCGAAGGGCAGGTCGGCCAGCAGATACGCGTTGAACTTGTTGCGTTCGTCGCGGTCGGAGTAGGAGTACTCCTGCTTCAGGTTGTAGTAGTTGGCATAGCGGAAGGTGAAGGGGTCGCGCTCGTTGGAGTCGTCGTCGCGATCGACGGAGTAGGTGTACGTGGCCTCGAAGGTGAAGTGATGGGAGGACGTCCGCTTGCGCATGCCGACGGTCAGGCCGCGATAGAGCGACTTCGAGTTGCTGATGGTATTGGTGATGTCCCCAAGGTTGGTGAAGGGCTTGGTGCAGTTTGGGTTGGTGGTGGGGCAGACATAGTTCGCGGTGTCGCCGTTGGTGGGATTGACGCCGATCGGAAGGATATTGGGGTTGAGGAAGCGGGTAAGGTAGACGCCCTTGGAGAGACTGAAGTCGATGAATGCGACATAGTCCTGTAGGATTTGCTGGTCGTAGCCGGCGTTATAGGCGTAGATGCGGGGGTTGTGATAGTTCTTGTCGAATACGGTGACACCGGGCTGGAAGGGGAACTGGCCCGGCGCGACGGGGGCGGGCGGCAGGATTCCGGGATAGGTGGGGTTGACGCCGGCGAACTGCGTTAGAGTCTGCTGCTGGACGCCGTTGGTCGTGATCGCGCCAACCTGGGTGAGGCCGTTCTGACGAGCGTTGAAGATTCCAGCGCTGCCACGCAGGACCGACTTGCCGTTGCCCATGATATCGAAGGCAAAGCCAAAGCGCGGCTGGAACTGCTTGTACTGGTTGGGAATGTAGCCTGTCGAGGGGAAGCGCGGGTCGCTGAGATTCGAACCGTAGGCAGTGGCCGAAGGAGCGATGACCGGCTGCGGAAAGACCTGTGCCTCCCAGCGGAGACCGTAGTTCAGGGTCAGGCGAGGCAGGGCATGCCAGGTGTCCTGGATAAAGATACCTGGCTCTTTGTTGGAGATTTTAGAGTAGCCCGCCTGCTGGACGGTCTGGCCTGCCCTGGTTCCAACATCCTGTAGATAGAGGAACAGCGGGCTGCCGAAGTTTGTCGTCCCAACTGGGCACGACGCGGTGGTGACGAAGCTGCCGTCGGAGCAAGACTGTGCGTTTGGACCGTATCCCTGTCCAGTGCTGGCGGGTGTCGCGTAGTGCAGGAAGCCGGTGGTGCTGCCGAAGATGTACCGGCCCAGTGCGAAGCCATCGAAGATCTGTTCGTTGTGGCTGTACAGGAAGCTGACGCCGGTCTTGACCGTGTGCTTGCCGATCACCCAGGAGAAGCTGTCTTTGGCGTCGATATGGTAGAAGGCCTCGCTGGCGCCCGGTCCGAGGAAGAAGGGCTGACCGAAACGAAACGACGGAGCGAAGCCGATTCCGGTGTCCGGGACGGCGGTGCCGTTGATCGCTGAACGGGGGCGCGACTCGTAGCCAAACGCGAGGTGAGCTTCGTTGATCTGGTGCTGGTTCAGGGTCGACGTGAGGTTGAAGTTGATCGTTTGGATATTCGCTGGGCCTTCGATTCCGTTGGCGGAGTTGCCGTAGGTCGGAACGTCGAACGTCTGGTTGGTGTTCTTCGAGTAGTCGTAGTTGTAGGAGGCGAAGAACTGGTTCATCGAGTTGATGTTGTAGTCCATGCGCCCGAAGAATGCACCGTTGCGCACCTTGTGTGCGACTGGCTGACTTTCATCTTCGTTGAAACGGCTCTTGAAGAAGTTGACCAGCACCAGCCGCTGGCAGTCACCGTTGGCGGCGATCTGAGCGTCGGTGATGTTGCCGCCGAAGACGGGATTGGCGACTGCGCAGGGGCTGGAGCCGAGACTGCCGGCGTCGTAGGTGCTCAAGTTGGTGCGCTGCAGGTTCTCGAAGATGCCTTCACCGGCGCCGAAGAGGAACAGCTTGTCCTTGACGATGGGGCCGCCGGCGCTGCCTCCGAACTGTTCGCGATGGAAGTTGGTGAGAGGCTTGCCGTCGGAGGTATGGGCGGTCAAGGCCTCCAGACGCTGATAGTGGAAGAGGCTGCCATGCAGTGTGTTGGTGCCGGATTTGGTGATGACGTTGATGACACCGCCGGCGGTGCGGCCGAACTCGGCGTTGGCTCCGCTGGCTACGACCTGGAACTCCTTCACTGCTTCGAGGGTGATGTCGACTGCGGCACGCTGGCCACCGGACTGCTCGCCAAAGAAGCCGTTGTTGTAGTCGCCGCCATCAAGCGAGATGTTGTTGAAGACGCCGCGCTGGCCGTTGATGTTAATCTCGTCGCCGTCCGGTCCTTGCACGATGCTGACGCCTGGGGTGAGCGTGAGAAGGTCTTCAAACTTGCGGCCGAGCACGGGGGTTGTAGCAATGGTCGCTTCGTCGAGGGTGGTGGTGGAGGAGGTGTTCGCCACATCGAGCAGCGGCTCTGCAGTGACGACGACGGACTGCGTGGTGCCGGCCACCTGTAGGGAGAGTTTGAGCGATGCGACGCGCCCGACGGTGAGGGTCAGGTTTTCCTGAATGGTGGTGGCGAAGCCGGTCTTCGAGATCTTGACCACGTAGCGTCCGGGCTGCAGGGACAGAAAGCCAAAGTGTCCGGAGCCGTCGGTCTGTTGCTTGTGACTCACCTGGGTCTCGACCTCGGTGGCCTCCACATCGGCGCCTGGAACGACTGCCCCGCCCGAATCTGTAACCTCACCCTGGATGCTGCCGTTGGTCGATTGCACCTGGGCGACCGAGGTAGACAGACCGATCCCGAAGAGTAGGACCACGAACAGAGAAATCAATTTTGAGAACGTTCTTGCGAGCATTGACATAGAGCCTCCAGAGAAGAAGTGCGTGCTGCAAACGTGCTTCTGAGAGCGACGTCGTTGGGGATACCAGGCGATCCGAACAGAAAACTGAGGGACGCCAGCCTCCCGGCCAGGGAAGATATTGAGCGATGCGATTCAGCTTTACCCGAAGTGGAACTTCAGAGAGACAGCGGGTGTAGAACCCGTAATCAACGCAATAGACTTAAGCTGCGAACTGGAAGAGACGAAAGGGCTTCGCCAATTTTCTTTGAAACAAGACGGTATCACGTCACTCATCAAACTGAAACACTTTTCCGCAACGAAATGCTGCAGGTGTGTGCCTGCTTGGAGACACGGGTTGTCCCCCCAACTTAGGCGGCGCAAGAGCAAATCAAGTGATCGTTGAGACAGCGTCGGTCGGTGGTGGGGCGGTTCAATACGTTTATTGGGCGAAGGGCGCGGCGAAGAAGAAGGATGAGGCCGAGGCTTAGGGACGAGAGACGTAGACATATCTCAGGGGCTAACGTCCGATTTGTAGACGATCAAAATGTCCAGGCTAAAGAGGGTGCTGAAAAAGTCTTTTCCCCTCCGGAAGCATTCCCTCAGTGGCTAAAGCCACATTGATTTGGGGTCTTTACGGAGCGGCTGAAGCCGCTCCCTTTCAAAACTACGACGTTTTCAGCAGCTTCTAAAGCCTAGACCTATCACAAAAGCAAAAACAGCCACAGATGATACTGGGGCTGTCGATTCGCTAAGTGCGGGTTAGGCAGCTTCTGAATCAGCGTTGAGTTTCTCCGCCGTGTTGACGCTGCGCGCTGTTTAGGCAGCTTCTGAATCTGCC
>JANYER010000465.1 GCA_025359825.1 Granulicella sp. | reverse complement strand
ACTCATCTTGACCTATCACCACACCATTCAATTGATGCGCACATTGGGCACCGTGTTGGCTGGAGGGATTCCCGCCGTGGAAGCGGTACAGATTGCGGGCGGCGCCGTGACGAACCGTTACATGGCCGAGGGATTGGCCGCAGCGGTCGGCGGCTTCGTCAGCGGGAAGTCGGGAACATCCAGGCCATCCCACTTCTTCGCATCCGAATCCCAGTAGACATAACCGCGCTTGGACCCCTTGCTAAATTGCGTGGCGAGTCGGCCTTCCTTCGCCCAAGGATCACCCGCCGGGTTCGCCGAGGCGCGGTTGTACATCACCCGACGATTGGCAGGCCAGGCAAAGGCCCAACCTAGCGAGACCCAGTCGTCTCCCTGGCGATTCGCGGCATGATTGTGACCTTCAGGTTCAGACGGCGTCGGTGCGTAGACCCCGCTATAAATCCACGCTCCGCACGCGGTGGAGCCGTCGGCCTTCAATTCGGTGAAGCTTTTCACCGGGGTTCCGGTCTCGACCGTATACCCATTCATCTCCTTGAGGATCAACGACGCAGAGGGCTCGTCCTTCACCTTCCACGACGCATTCTCATGGGCATCGACATAGTCCCATGTCATGGCCTGAATCGGCTTGTCGCGTTCAAGTTTACTTTCGGCGTAGGCTACCTTCAGTCGGAGCCCAATTTGATGAGTGAACCAGACATCCGACCGAGCGTTGCCCGGCGGGTCAGCGGCTTTTTCATGCCACTGGATTAGCCTCTGCGTATTTGTGTACGTTCCGTCCATTTCCGGGGTCGCAGCGGCAGGCAAGAGAAAGACTTCGGTCTTGATCTGACGGGAGTCTTGCTGATTCGATGTGATCTCGGGCGCATCTTTCCAGAACGTCGCCGTCTCGGTCTCGTAGAGGTCACGCACGACCATCCAATCGAGCTGCGCCAGCGCCTTGCGTTGGTAGCCCGCGTTCTGACCTCCGACCGCCGGATTCTGCCCCATCGCCAGGAAGCCTTTGATCTTGCCTTGGGCCATCGCGATGAACATCGGCATATGCGAGTGGTCGCCGGTGTTCCTCGGTAGCCAAGAGAAGCCAAAATCGTTCTCAGCCGTAGCGGCCGATCCGTACCAGGCCTTGAGTAAGCTGACGATAAACTTGGGGAAGTTCACCCAGTAACTCGTCGGGCTCATCTCGGTCGCGATGTATTCGGCCAGGGTCTCATGGTTCTTGAGCACCGTGGGCATGTTCAAGTAACCCGGGAGCAAGTTGTAAAGCGTCGGGATATCGGTCGATCCCTGGATCGACGCATGCCCTCGCAAGGCCATGATCCCACCACCAGGCCTGCCGATGTTCCCCAGCAAGAGTTGCAAGATCGTGGCCGCCCGGATCGTCTGCACGCCGGTCGTGTGCTGGGTCCAGCCGACCGCATAGCACACCGCTGCCGTCTTCTCCGGACCTGACGCAGCGACAAGCGCTTCGGCGACTTTCAGGAAGGTCGCGACGGGTGTGCCGCAGATCCGCTCGACCATCTCCGGTGTATAGCGTGCATAGTGCCGCCTGAGGATCTGATACACACACTTGGGGTCGCGTAACGTCGGATCAGTCCTGGGCGGTTGGGTCAATTGCCCCCCGCTCGAAGAGGATGCCTCGGCTCCACCGGTATTGACTAAGGGATAAGTCGTCGGCTTGCGGGGGGGTTCAGTATCGTACCGCCACGTGGTGGGGTCATAGACCCGCTTCGAGTCACTCCAGCCCGAGAACAAACCGCCGAGATCTTCGGTGTCGAGGTACTCGCCTGTGATGAGGGTCGAGGCATTCGTGTACGCCAGCACATATTCACGGAAGTCGGCGTTGGTCTCCAACACGTAGCGGATCAACCCGCCCAGGAACACGATATCGCTCCCAGCACGCAGCGGGGCATACGTATCGGCCATCGCCGAAGTGCGGGTGAATCTGGGATCGACGTGGAGAACTTTGGCCCCTTTGAGCTTGGCTTGCATCACGAACCGGAACCCGACAGGATGGCATTCCGCCATGTTCGAGCCCATGATCAAAATCGCGTCAGCGTGTGTCAGATCCATCTGCGTGGTCGTGGCTCCGCCGCGACCGAACGAGGTGCCCAGAC
>JANYER010000396.1 GCA_025359825.1 Granulicella sp. | reverse complement strand
ACAAATGGTCTGCACCCGCCAGCAATGCAATTCAGCTTTTAGAAGTTCAGCGTAACTTGTGCGCTCACCGTTCTCGGTGACACAAAGTGCGTTCCGCTAAACGTCGAGAGGAAGTTATACAGCGCATATTTATTCGTCACGTTCACGGCGGTGATGCTCACGTTCGTCTTCACATGGTCGCGGTGCAGGATATTGTCCCAGCCCGCGCCCATATCGAACAGCGCTCGCGGAGCGATCCGCGGCGGGTTGCGATCATCATCTTCCTGCCCCGGCTTCGGAATGCTCAGCAACGGGGAAGACAGCTTGCCAATCGCGCATGTAGTCAGCGGATTCGCCAGTGTCGCCACTACTCCGTTACAGGTGACCTGCGCCTGCGCCTGCTGGTCTGGCGTCAGATAGGTCAGATCGGTAAAGCCCTGCGCCACATCATCCTTCGTGGCAAATGGAGCATGACCCGCGACCAGTCCGCTCTCATACCGGTACGTAATGCCGTACCACGGCCCGCGTCTAAAGGGCTGGTACTGCACATGCGTGGACTGCTGGAACGCCTGGTCATGATCGATGCGGAACACGCCCTGATTCGCCGTCGTCGGATCGTTGAATAGGATCCCACCGACCTCTGGGTTGAAGAACCGCGATCGCGTATGCCCCAGCACCGCATAGGCTGAGAGGCCATGCGTCTCCGGCATCGTCACCTTCACGCCAAACCCATCGATCTTCGATTTCCTCCACTGGATCGGAAACGCCAGCGGAGTATTCAGCACGATGTCAAAGTCGAAGTCCCGGTCCGTGTACTTCCAGAAATACTCGCCATTGACTACCAGGTGTTTGCCGAAGCCCTGCTCAAACCCTGCGTCGTACTGGTTGCGTGCAGCCGGCTTCAACGGAGTAGGAAATCCAGCTCCCTCCAGCCCACCCACACCCGTCGAACTTGAGACGATCAGGTTCTCGTTGTACGGAGTCAGGAACAGCTTGCCATACCCAACGCGCAGCACCGTGTTGGTCGCCTTCACCAGGTATGTTGCACCCAGTCGCGGCTGTATCAACGAGCGTCGGCTCAAGCCGTTGTAGTTGTCGATGCGGCCGCCCAGTAGAAATGTAAATCCCTTGAAGGCCAGGTTGTCCTGTACATAAATCGCTTCCTGCTTGATGTCCGTCTTCCCGTTGAAGCGATACAGCGTGCCGCCGCGTGTCAAATCATAGGGCGCTGCTCCCGGGTTGTAGCCCGGGCTGTTCGGATCATTGAAGTTCGGGTCCGTAATCCCAAGCGAAAACCCTTCATGCAGAAACGTGTGATAGAGCATCGCTCCGACCTTCAACGTATTGATCCCATGCGAGTACGAGTAGTCCGCCTTTATCCCCAGGTTCTGCAACCGCCGCGACTGCGCCAACGTCACCGGAGTATCGCTGAACGCATCCTTGCTCGGGTAGTAGTGGAAGTTGTCCTGCCGTAGATACGGGTTAATCGTAAACAGGCTCCTCGAACTCACGATATGTGTCCAAGAAGGCGACAGGTTATAGCTGAAGATCTGTGCCCGCTGGTCCTGACCCGTGGCCTGCTGGTCGTACTGGTTCGGGTTCTGGAACCACGAACGCGATGCCGTCATATTCAGTTGCAGCAGGTTTTTCTCGCTGGGGTTGTAGTCGATGCGATCGAAGAAGTTCTCATTGTTCCCCTTCGCATGGATCGGGTTGAACTCCGGCGTATCCAGGTAGCGGCTGCTGTTCACCGCATCCGCTGTAAAGAAGTTGCCGAAGTGCTTATCGCCAAACCCTAGCGCCAGGCTCCCCACCGACGTCCCAAACTTCCCGTAGCTGTATGAAACACTGCCCGTCGGATGCGTCAGGTTCAACCCCGAACGCGTCGTCGTCTGCACCACCAGCGAAGCCTTGTCGCCATACTCCGGCGGAGCAATACCGTTAATCACATTGATCGACTGAATCGCATTCACCGACAGCTGGTTGCCAAACACCCGGCTCTGCTGGTCGCTCACCGGCTGCCCATCGATGCTAAAAGTCGTATCCGCGTGCTCACCCATCGGATGGAACAGCCCGTTCGAGTCGCCCGCAATCCCCGGCGTGCTGCCCGATACCAATGAGCTGAGCGGAGCATTCGTACTCTCCGTCGGCAGCCGCGCAAACAGGTTGCGGTCCACGGCGTTCCCAGCCGTCGGGTCCGGATTCACCATGTCCTCTGGCTCCGATTCGACGTTCACCACCTCATCGCTGCCGCCCACCTTCAGCTTGAAGTCCAGCGTCGTCGCCGAGGCCGAACGCACCTGCGCATCGCCGGTCGTCGAGCGGAAGCCGAACGAAGTCACCGCTACGTGGTATCGCCCAAAGGGAAGGTTCGCAAATCGGTACGTACCCTCCGCATCAGCTTTGGTTGTCTGGGCGTAGCCGCTGATCGGGTTGGAAATTGTGACAGCCGCACCAGGCAGAATCGCGCCGCTGCTATCCGTAACGGTGCCAGTCAAAGCGCCGGACGTACCTTGCGCATGCAAATACAGAGCAAGAAAGCTCAGCATAAAAATTGGAAGAAGGGTTTGAAGAAAATGGGGCCTGTGCATGGATACTCCTGTCGGCTAAAAAAGCACGGTTCGAGGAATCAAATCCAGTTCATCTGGATGGGATTACGCTCGAGTAAGACAGGGAAGTAAATTTACCGGAACCGGAAATCTTGCTTACACCTGCCGTCAGCTATGCCTGGAAAGGCACTGCCGGCGGAGGCCTGCTGAACAACTCAAAGTGCCAGCGCTGAACACGCTGTACCTCGACAGTGGTACGTAAGACAGCTTGCACTTGGCGAACAGGCTCTGGGGCCGTGTTCGCAGTCGCCGGCAGGGCAGAGTGCATCGCCACACACAGCGGGCAATGGTCCGGAACCGTCTGCCGCGAATCTCGCGAGTCACCCGGATTCGAGTCCGGGGTGGTGCCCGGAATCGACGCACCACTAAGCTCGCTATGCGCAACCGGCAGCTCGGCATGGACGTGGCAGACCTGCACAGTACTTGCAACTGACAGCACCAGCAGGCACACCATCGCCAGCGTTCGCAGCCACATGGGCCGCTGCTGTTGGGTCTGTCCGCGTTGGAATCGGGTCTGCATGTTAGAAAAGTCCGCTCTTACTGGTGTAGCACAATTTGCCGGTAAGCCGTCAACGAAACCGTTTCAAGCCTTAGTTCGTCCAACCGGAAATAGGTATCTTCAACCCGCCTTCACCCAACACGTGTCAGCCGGAATACCATAGGGAATACAAGTACAGAATGAAAATTGGCCACTGCAACGCAGCCCTCTAGGTAAGACGAGTCAAATGTCTACAAAGTTTGTTTTACTCGCCATATTTGTCTTCGCCGCGCCCGTGGCAATCCCGTGGGCCGCGCACGCCCAGCAGCATAAGCCCCTTCCTGCCAACCAACCGGACCCCGCACCCGTCCAGCAATCGGCCACCACGCCGCACCGCACCCGCCTCATCCTCAAGGACGGCAGCTACCAGGTCGTCATGAGTTACCGCGTCAACGGCAGCATCGTGCATTACATCTCCGCCGAGCGTGGTGGCGCCGACGAGTCGATCCCCACCGCTCTCGTTGACCTGGACGCCACCCATCTCTGGGAGACCCGTCACACTGCCTCCCCCGATGGCCAGGCCGCCGCACCCGTCCTCGATCCCGAGCTGCTCAAAGAGGAAGCCGACCGTGCCGCCCTCACCCCCGAGGTCGCGCCCGACCTCCGCCTCCCCACCGAAGATAGCGTCCTCGCCCTCGACACCTTTCGCGGCACGCCCGAGCTCGTGCCCATCCCGCAGTCCGATGGCGACCTCAACCACAACACCGCCCACAACATCCTCCGTGCCACCATCAACCCGCTGAGCAGCTCTCACCAGATCGTCCAGCTCAAGGGTGAGAAGTCCTTCATCCAGCTGCACATTGACACGCCCGTCCTTTATCTCCGCATCGGCGATGCCACCGCTCCCCCCAGTAGCACCGCACTTATCGTCGATACCCATGGTGCCACCGGGCAGGCTCCGACGGCTCCCGCTGGCGGCTCACCCACCAGCAAATACGTAATCGTCCGCGCCGACGTCCGCACCGGTCTCCGCGTCCTTGCCAGCTTCAAAATCAATCTGCTCGGCGGAGTGAAGCGACAGGAAGACGTCGTAGAAACCACAACCGAGTTACTCCCCGGCGGCCACTGGATGAAGATCACCCCGCGTCAGGCGCTGGAATTCGGGGAGTTCGCCCTCATGGAAGTTATCTCGGAAAAAGAAGTAAACCTTGGTGTCTGGGACTTCGGCATTCATCCCATCGCGCCCGAAAATCGCGACGCCCAGAAACCCCAGCCCCGCCGCCCCGCAACACTAGAACGCCGTAGACCAAACTAGCCAGCCGCCGGCCCAACTAGCTTTTACTTCCGCCCCACTCGCATAGCTCCACCCGCATGGTCCATCTGTAGCAATAACCCGCGCCCTGCCACCGCCACGTTGTCGCGCGTCGCATTCTTCGCCTCGTACATCATCGTGTCCGCCGCCCGCAAAATCGACGCCACTGTATTCCCGTCTTCCGGGAATGTAGCCATCCCAAAACTGCCGGAGATCCTCAGCGAAAGGCCGCCACCCTCCAGGAAACGTGCCGAGCGCAGATCGTCCCGCAGCTTCATCGTCGCCTGAGTTCCCCCCGCCTTATCGGCCCCCGGCATCAGCGCTACAAACTCGTCGCCGCCATACCGGAACGCTGCACAATCCGGACCCAGCGACCGCTTCATCAGACTCCCCACCTCGGCCAGTAGACGGCTCCCCACCAGGTGCCCATGCGTATCGTTCACACTCTTGAAGTGGTCCAGATCGACGAATAGCAGGCTAAACTCCGCACTCTTTTTCACCAACTCGTCCAGCATTGTGTAGAGGTGACGCGCGTTAAATAAGCCCGTGCAGTCATCCGTAATCGTCAGCTCCTGGATCAGTGCAATCGACCGCGCATTCTGAATCGCGATCGCCGCATAATCGCACAAGATCCGCAGAAACGAGATTGAATACTCCGACATCAGGTCCAGCTTGCTATTCAATAGTTGGATAACGCCCAACGTCCGGTTGCCCGACCGAATCGGTACGCAGGCAATCGACTGAATATTCAGCTCTGGAAACCGCTTCGAAAACGCTAGCCAATGGGCATCCATCGCCACATCCGGCACGATCAGCGGATTACCCGTCTGCGCCACCCACCCAGCGACGCCTTCACCCATCTTCACTCGAAGGCCCTTCAGCGTCTCAGCGCTCTCGCCAATCGCAATCGCGTAGTACAGCTCGCCTGCGTCTTCATCTACCATCAGCAGCGACCAGCGTTCCGGCCCAAAAAACTGAGCCATCTTCTGCATGATCGTGCCCAGAATATCTTCCAGCTCCAGCTGCACCGTCAGCGCGCGCGCGACCTCGTGGAACACCCGCAGGTGGTCCATCTGTTCGCTTTCGATAACTTCAAAGCCGCGCTTCTTCTTCAAACTTTCACCACGGTGTCCGTTAGATACAAGAAATACGCTGGTCGACCCAGCATAGTTTCATAAGGTGTTTTACAAAGTTTTTTATTGAGAAGCGTTTTGGAGTGCAAGACAACTAGTCCGTAACTGCGGTCCAACCAGCGGATAGACATGCTACCCGCCAATATGCACCATGCTACGCGAAGGCTTCTCAAAACCAACTTCCCCAATATGGTGACGTGCTTCCTTCCGCATCACCACTCGACGGATATACGCACGCAACTCGTCATCCGTTCCACCCCGTACCATCTCACCCTGGAGATCGTGGTCGCTCTGCGAAAACAGGCACGTCCGTATCTTCCCATCTGAAGTCAGTCGCGCCCGGCTGCAATGCCCGCAAAAAGGCCTCGAAACTGGAGCAATGATCCCAATTTCACCTAATCCATCGTCGAACGTGTAACGCTTTGCCGTCTCGCTCAACGCATTCGGAGGCAACTCCACCAGAGGCCGGTAGGCATTCAACCGCCCGACGATCTCCTCCAGCGGCACAACAGTCTCCGGCTTCCACGTCCGATCTTCCTCCAGAGGCATAAACTCGATAAACCGGACAATGACTTGCTCTCGCCGTGAAAATTCTGCAAATTGTTCAATCTGAGAGTCGTTGAATCCCCGCAGCAGAACGCAGTTCACCTTCACCGGCCCCAGGCCGACTTCTTGCGCCTTGCGGATTCCCGCCATCACCTTATCGAAGCTGCGCGGCACCCGCGTGATCGCCGT
>JANYER010000321.1 GCA_025359825.1 Granulicella sp. | reverse complement strand
TTCACACCGTCGAACCGAACCGCACCCGAACTACTCTTTCTCCGCCCGCCAAACTATAGTTCCTTATAGATGCCTCACACCTTCCACTCCGAGCAATGGCTTCCCTACCCCATCGAGCTGGTCTTCGCATTCTTCGCCAACCCTGAAAACCTCCCTCGCCTCATGCCTGCCTGGCAGAAGGCCCGCATTGAAGAGGCCGCCTTCGCCGCGCCACCGGCGCGCCCCGTCGCCCCTGACCCAGCCCTCCGCTTCAAGTCCATCGCTGCCGGCGCCGGCACTAAAATGACGCTCAGCTTCCGCCCCTTCCCCTACGCCCCCATCCGCATCCCGTGGGAGGCCGAGATCACCGAGTTCGCCTGGAATGACCACTTCTGCGACGTCCAGCTCCGCGGCCCGTTTGTTTACTGGAAGCACTGCCATAGCCTCCACCCCGAGACCCGCGCCAATACCCAGGGCGTCCTCATCCACGGCACTCTCCTCCGCGACCAGGTCGAGTACACCCTCCCCCTCGGCCCCCTCGGCATCATCGCCCAGCGCCTCGTCGTAGGCCGCCAACTTCAGAGCACCTTCAACTACCGCCAACGCCGCACCGAAGAGCTACTCCCCTACATGCTCCCCCGCTCCTAGCGCACAGAAAAAGGCCGCCCGCAAAAGGCAGCCTCTCTAACAAATCGCAACGCAAAACCTACCGCGCTACCATCCGCTTACTCCCCATCTCCACCAGGTAAGGCCGAGCCTTAGCCAGCGCCGCCTCCGCAGTTAGTCCATACTTCTCCCTCAGAGCCTCGGGCTTGCCATGCTCGATAAACTCATCCGGCCAACCCACCCGCACCGTCGGCACTGACAGCTCCAAAGCATTCAGGGTCTCCAGCACCGCGCTACCAAATCCACCAGCCAGCACGTGGTCTTCCAGCGTAATCATCAGGCCGCAGCTCCGTCCAAACTCCGCGACACAATCCCTATCAATCGGCTTCGCAAATCGCGGATTGATGACTGCCGCCGCGAACCCTTCGGCCTTCAGCAACTCCGCCAGCCGCATTGCCTCGGGCAGCATCGCCCCCAGCCCCCAGATAGCAACATCCGCCGAACCCTCCGGCGTGTAGATCACTTCAGCCTTGCCGATCTCAATCGCCACCGGATGCGCCTTCACAGCAGTTCCCGGCCCCGTTCCACGCGGATACCGAATCGCGCTCGGCCCATCGTGCAGCAGAGCCGTGTACATCATGTCCGAGAGCTCGTCCTCGTCCTTCGGCACCATGTGCACAATGTTCGGAATCCCGCGCAGATAGCTGATGTCGAACAGGCCATGGTGCGTCGGCCCGTCATCGCCGCTCAAGCCGCCGCGGTCCATGCAGAACACTACCGGCAGATTCTGTAGGCACACATCATGCACCACCTGGTCGAACGCGCGCTGCAGGAACGTCGAATAGATCGCGCAGAACGGCCGATACCCCTTCGTCGCCATGCCTGCCGCAAACAGAACCGCATGCTCCTCAGCGATCCCTACATCGAAGTACCGCTTCGGATGGTGCGGCCGGAACAGATCCAGCGCCGTCCCATTCGGCATCGCCGCCGTAATCGCGACCACCTTGTCATTCGCCGTCGCCAGCCCGGTCAGCGCCTCGGCAAAGATCTCCGAGTACGTCTTCTGCCCCGCAGGCTTGGTCTCGCCCGTCTCCGCGTCGTACGGCCCTAGTCCATGGAACTTCTTCTGCTTCTCAATCGCCGGCTGGAATCCCCGGCCTTTCTGCGTAATCGCGTGCAGCACCACAGGCTTGTTCTGCGTCTTCAAAAACTTGAAGGTCTCGATCAGCAGTGGCAGATTATGCCCATCCACCGGCCCGTAATAGCTCAGGCCAAACTCTTCAAACAGCATGCCCGGCCCAATCAAACCCTTGGCCGCTTCCTCTGCCTTACGCGCTACGTGCCGAACCGTCTTCCCGCCAAACCGCTCCAGCAATCCCGCCGCACGGTCATGCAGGCTCGACACCGTAGGGTTGGTCACAATCTTGTGGAAGTACTCCGCAATCGCCCCGACGTTCTTGTCGATCGACCACGCGTTATCGTTCAGCACCACGATCATCCGCTTCGTCTGAGCGGAAATATTGTTCAATGCCTCAAACGAGATTCCGTTCGTAAACGCCGCGTCCCCCGCCAGCGCGACGATGTGCTCGTCCCCGCCCGACATGTCCCGCGCCACCGCCATCCCCAGCGCCGCACTCAACGCCGTACCGGCATGACCTGCGCCAAAGCTGTCGTGCTCGCTCTCGGTCCGCAGCATAAAGCCGTTCAACCCACCCGGCTGCCGAATCGTATGGAACGTCTTCTCGCGGCCCGTCAGCAGCTTATGGACATACGCCTGGTGGCTCACATCAAAAACAAAGCTGTCTTTTGGAGTGTCAAACACATAATGCATCGCCAGGGTCAGTTCGACCACACCCAGGTTTGGCCCAATATGCCCACCCGTCTTTGCGACACCAACAATCAGACGCTCGCGAATCTCTTCCGCAAGCACCTCAAGCTCCGTCAGCGACAGCCGCTTTACATCTGCCGGAGATTGAATTCCTTCAAGAATCTTGCCCATTCCAACCTGTTCTGCCACGCCAGACCACAAGCGTCGCATTCTCTCTCAAACCGCCAGCCTCGAATCATACCAAGGCTCGCAGACCATCCCTAAAGTATATCCCGGAGGGGGTGAACAAGCTTAATTTGCCTGAATCACTCCGCTGCACCTTCCAATACCGCCGCACTCGGCGTCTCCGACCCAAATACCCCCTCCCAGCGAGCAATCACCACGCTCGCCAGGCAATTGCCCACCAGATTAAACGCACTCCGTCCCATATCCATCACCGCATCAATCCCCAGAATCACGAAGATAGGCTCCGGCGGCAGCCGCAGACTCGTCGCAGTCGCCATCAACACCATCAGCGTCGCCCGCGGAACCCCACTCACTCCCTTACTCGCCAGCATCAGGATCAGCACAATCGTGATCTGCTCCCCCAGCCCCAGGTGCATCCCCGCCGCCTGCGCCACAAAGATCGCCGCCATCGTCAGATACACCGCAGCTCCATCCATGTTGAAGCTGTACCCCGCCGGAATTACGAACGCCACCACCTTGCGCGGCACCCCGAACGCCTCCATCATCTCCATCGCGCGCGGCAGCCCCGCCTCACTCGCACTCGTCGCAAACGCAAGCGACGCAGGTTCCGCTACCGCCTTCGCAAATCCCTTCACCGAAACCCGGCAGATCAGCAACACCGGCACCATCACTCCAACAGCCAGCACACCCAGCGCACCATAGTAGGTCAGCACCAGCTTGCCCAGGTTCACCAGTACCGACACGCCATTCAACGCCACCGTATACGCCAGCGCCGCCCCCACTGCCACCGGCGCAAAGTACATCACGATGTTTGTAAACTTGAACATCACCTCAGCCAGCAGTCCAAACCACTTCACCATCGGCGCGCCACGCTCCCCCAGCATCGCCAGCGCAATCCCAAACAGCACAGCAAACACCGACACCTGCAGAATCTGCCCCTCCACCATGCTCTTCGGCAGGTTCTCCGGAAACACATGCGTCACAAACTCCTGCCAATGAATCATCGCCGGAGCAGCAGCAACACCAGTAGACGTCCCACTAGCAGCAGCCGTAGGGACGCTCATCCCCACGCCCGCCTTCGTCACATTAATCGCCACCAACCCAATCACCAGCGCCAGCGTCGTCACCACCTCGAAGTACACCAGGCTCTTCCAAGCCATCCGCCCCACGCCCTTCAGGTCGCCATGCCCCGCCATGCCCGACACAAGCGTCCCCAGGATCAGCGGCCCCACAATCGTCTTAATCAAACGCAGAAAGATGTCCGAAAGAAACCGCATCTGCAACGCGAACTTTGGAGCGTCCAGCCCAACCTCCACCCCCGCCACCATCGCCACCACGATCCACGCCGTAATCGTCCGCTTCTGCAACGCAAACGCCGCCAGCAACACCACCGCCGCACACCGCAACACCTGCGCCGTCACCAGCGCGCCATGCCCATGCTGCGTCACCCCAACCACCACGCCAATCGCCAACAAGCCGATCGCCGGCCACACCAATCCCTGCTCAATCTGTGTCTTTTTCATTTCTGCGCAGCATATCAGTATCCCCCCACGCCTGCACTGCTAAACCCTGCGTCTGTGTGCTTTCGTCTGTGCTTTTAGGTAACCCAAGGCTTTAGCCTTGGGCCTCGCAAACCTGGCAAGAACGTGGGCTTTAGCCCCTGAGGTATGCTTCCTCTCACACAGCAAGCACCAGCCTCGGCGAAATAAGTCCGACAAGCAACACCTCGTACCAAGTACCTTGCAACTAGTACACGCTCTACTTCGCCCGCGGATGCGTCTCGTCGTACACCCGCTGCACCTGCCCCACCGTCAACTGCGTATACCGCTGCGTAGTCGACAGCCGCTCATGCCCCAGCATCTCCTGGATAGCCCTCAGGTCCGCACCCTCTTCCAGCATGTGCGTCCCAAACGCGTGTCGCAGCGTATGCGGATGCACATCCGCCGCCAGCCCCCCGCTCTGCGCAATCGCCTTCACGATCCGCCCCACACTCCGGGTCGTCAACCGGCAATCCCCGCGCATCCGCAGATTCGTCACCAGCGGCCCTGCTGAAATCAACGCACCTTTACCAGCAGCGGCAAGCTTCGCCTCCCGCAGCGGCAGAAAGATCTGCAGCGCCGCCGCCGCCTCATCGCCCAGCGGAACCAGTCGTTCCTTCTTCCCTTTACCGCGCACCAGGATCGCATCATCCTTCCAGCGCACATGCCCCATATCCAAACCCACCAGCTCCGAGTTCCGAATCCCGCACCCGTAAAGCAGCTCAAAGATCACCCGGTCGCGCTCCGGCCACGCCGCTTCGGAAGTAGCTGCCACATCGTCTTTGCGCGAAGCGCGTTCCGCCGTCCGCGCAGGACCGAGCGAATCCAGCACCCGGTTCACCTCTTCCATACTCGGAACCCGCGGCAGATGCAGCGGCCGCTTCGGAGTGCTCACCAGCAGCGCCGGATTCTGCCCCACCTTGCCCTCCTTCGCCAGCCACTTGAACCAGCTCCGCACCGCCGCCAACGCCCGCGCCGCACTCGCCTTCGTCAACCCCCGCTCATACAACACTGCCAGGTAGGCCCGTATATGCAGATGCTCCACCGCACCAATCGCCACGTTCTTCCCCAGCGTCTCCTCCAGATACCCAACAAAGTTCCGCACCTCCCGCGCATACGCCCGCACCGTATGCTCCGAAGAGCCACGCTCATTCGCCAGCATCGCCAGAAACCGCTCCGCCAACTCTCCCGTCGAACTCTTCGCCACATTCATGAAGCCACCACCCGCCGCTTCCCACGCGGATGATGCGCACGATGCACCGACTTCAAATGCCCCAGCGCCACATGCGTATAAACCTGCGTCGTCGCAATATCCGCATGACCCAGCAAAGTCTGCACACTACGCAGGTCCGCCCCATGCTCCACCATATGCGTCGCACAACTATGCCGCAGCTTATGCGGACTAGCCTTCGGCCCACCCACCGGCGACACCGCCCGCACCATCTCCCAAACCCACTGCCGAGTCAGCGGATTCCCGCGCACACTCAGAAATAGAACGCGCGCCATCACACCCGGCTTCACCAGCCCGGGCCGCCCCATCGATATATACCGCTCCAAAGCCTCAATCGCTTTCACTCCCAACGGCACGATCCGCTCCTTATCGCCCTTGCCTCGAACCTGCACCCGAGCCTGGTCAAGATGCAGATCCTCCTCCCGCAGCGCACAGATCTCCCCCACCCGCAGCCCCCCGGCATACAGCAACTCCAAAATCGCATGGTCCCGCAGCGCCAGCCCGTTCGCATCCGCTGCCCTGGCCGCAGAGCCCGTCCGCTCCAGCATCTCGGATACTTCACTCTCCGCCAACGACTTCGGCAGCACTTTCCAGCTCGCCGGAGACTCCACATTCACCGTCGGATCGTGCCCAATCCTCTTATCCAGCAGCAGCCACCGAAAGAACCCTCGCAGCGCACTCACCTTCCGCGCAATCGACCGCGACTCCACCCCATGCCCCCGCAGTCCTTCCATAAATCCGCTCACATCGGCCTGCGCCGCCGTCATCAGCAGTCCGTTCCGCCCCTCCACATGCTCCGCCAGTTGCTCTAGATCGCGTCGGTAAGCCTCCACCGTCGCCGGCCGCATCCCCTTCTCCACCCGCAGATACGCGCAGAACTCCCGCACCACCCCAACATTCCCGGAAGCCTGCTGCGTCGCACCCTGCACCTGAGTCATAGACCCTGATTATCCCGCCCCAAAGCCCCAAAATCTGTACCACCGAAGCCGCAGTACCCTGCAAGCCAGCATCCCCCTCGCCACTTGCACTCGTAAAACCCACCCCACAAAGCACCTAACCCGCTCACTGATAAACTGATACACAGTTATGTTTGAAAACTTAAGCGACAAACTCCAGCGTTCCTTCAAAAACCTCCGCGGCCAGGGCACCCTCACCGAAGAGAACATCTCCGAGGCCATCCGCGAGATCCGCCTCGCCCTCCTCGAGTCCGACGTCAACCTCACCGTCGTCGACGCCCTCGTGGACCACATCCGCACCCGCGCCCTCGGCACCCAGGTCACCACAGCCCTGTCGCCTTCAGAACAGATCGTCAAGATCGTCCACGACGAACTAGTCAATGTACTCGGCCGGGATACCGCCCGCTTCAAAACCTCCTCCCAGCCCCCCAGCGTCATCCTCATGGCTGGCCTGCAAGGCTCCGGCAAAACGACGACCTCCGGCAAGCTCGCCCAGTGGCTCAAGAAATCCGGCCACCGCCCCATGCTCGTCTCCGTCGACGTCTACCGTCCCGCCGCCCGCGAGCAGCTCGCCATCGTCGCCCGCACCACCAGCGCCCAGATCTACGAAGGCAAAGTCGACTCCGCGCACCCCGGCACCGACGACGTATTGCGCCTCGCCAAAGAGGCCAAGCGCGAAGCCGCCAACTTCGGCTGCGACATCCTCATCGTCGACACCGCCGGCCGTAACCAGATCGACTCCGCCCTCATGGACGAGATGGCCGCCCTCAAAAAGCTCCTCAACCCATCCGAGATCCTCTTCGTCGCCGACGCCATGACCGGGCAGGACGCCGTCAACTCCGCCAAGGCCTTCAACGACCTCCTCACCATCACCGGCTCCATCCTCACCAAGATGGATGGCGACGCCCGCGGCGGCGCAGCCCTCTCCATCCGCCACATCACCGGCGCACCCATCAAGTTCCTCGGCACCGGCGAAAAGCCCGATGCCTTCGAGCCTTTCCACCCCGACCGCATCGTCTCCCGCATCATGGGCATGGGCGACATCGCCACCCTGCTCGAGCGCGCCGAAGAGAAGCTCGACCGCGGCAAAGCCGAGCAGTTCGCCAAGAAAGCCCTCACCGGCGAAGGCTTCTCCCTAGAAGACTTCCGCGACCAGCTCCGTCAGATCAAAAAGATGGGCTCCATGAAGTCCATCATGAAGATGCTCCCCTCCGTAGGCCCCTTCGCCGGCATGGCCCAGGCCGCAGAAAACGTAGACGAAGGCCAGCTCACCCGAGTCGAGTCCATCATCAACTCCATGACCAACAAGGAGCGGCAAGACCACGAAATCATCAACGGCAGCCGCCGCAAACGCATCGCCGTAGGCTCTGGCACCACCGTCCAGGACGTCAACAACCTCCTTCGCCAATACGCCCAGATGCGCAAGATGTTCAAAACCATGGGCGGCGGTGGAGGTATCAAAGCCCAGCAAAGAATGATGAGCCAAATGCAAGGTAGACAAAAATTCGGAAGGTAGCCTGAACATAGTCAGACATCGTTTTTTACTGTGCCGTATTTCTTTCTAAGGTAGCGGCATGTATGTTTGATGCACACAACTTGGTGCATCAAGCGGAGACATACACGATGAGCCTCAACTACGTTAAATTTGGGCAAGTAAATCTTGCTGATCCATTTTTCAATTCTTTAAAGTCTGATTACACAGAATTTGAACAGTGGTTTGCAAAAAAATCTGAAAAC
>JANYER010000213.1 GCA_025359825.1 Granulicella sp. | reverse complement strand
GTCTGGCCTGGGTTTGGTGTACTCGAAGTCGGGTGCAGCCTTGAGGTCTTCGAGCAGGACGGGGAGCTTCTCTTTGCTGAAGACCTGGAGTTTGACGCGGCCTTTGGAGATCCACATTTGATCACCGATGGCCTGGAACTCTTTGGAGTCATCACCGAGGCTGGGGTCGAATGCAGGACGCTGACCGTAGATGGTTGCACCGGCGACGGCTAGGTCGCGCAGCTTACGCAGGACAGGCAAGGACATGTGCTGGCTATTGGGATCGAGGACGATGACGCGGTAGCTCATGCCGCTTTCGGTGACGATGTTGCCGTTCTTCACGGAGAGTTTGTGAATGAGGGCGTCGGCGTTGACGTAGTCGAAGTTGTAGCCTTCCGGAATTGCAGGCGACTTGGCAGCGAACAGCGAGGTGAGGTTATTGTCTTCGCCGTAGAAGTAGAGGATATCGGCGGCGAAGTGGCCCTGCTGAAGAAGGTAGGAGCTGCGCGCGAGGTAGCTGATCCAGGGCTGTGCCTGGTTGGCCCAGATCTCATTACGGTTGAACCATTGGCCGAAGGGTCCGAGGGCGAGGCCGGGGGCTTTATCGACCAGAGGTTGATGCACGGAGGTGTGGATGACGAAGCGGTTAAGGCCCATGGCTAGCTCTTTATCCGCCGTGGGTTTGAGGGTTGCGGGAGACCAGGCCCAGGGTCCGCTGCGGGCGGTGAGGGACTCTGCGGCGACGAGGTTCTGACCGTAGATGTGGGCGACGGAGGCGGACTCGCGGACGTCGGCGTTGTAGCCGTACTCTTCTTCATTGACGCCGGGGTTCTGGACCCACATGGCGGCCATGGGGACGTCGGTGTACTTCTTCATCTCCATGCCGTCGCCGATGGTGGGGCGGCGGTCTTCGTCGGACTCACCGTAGACTCCCATGCCGCGAGCGTGCAGGGCTTCAGCGATGGTGCCGTAATGGTTTTCGGCGACCATGTCGGCGATGGTCTTGCGGAAGTCCCAGAGGAAGCCGTCGCTGGCCTCTGCACTCTCGACGATGCGGCCAGTGAGGACGGGGAGCCAGGGGAGGGGGCTATAGCCTCGGCGCTTCTGGAACTCGGCGATCATATCGTCGGTCCAGTTCTGGGTGCCGGACTCCCAGGAGTCGGTGATGACGTATTGGACGCCGCGCTTGCCCATAAGCTGGGAGCCGACTGCGCTCTTGTAATTGTCGAGGTAGTGGTCGATGTAAATCTGGACATACTTGCGGCTGAGCTTGTCGACCTCGGGGCCGGTGGCCTCAGGTGGGGCGGGGTGATTGGTGATGCCGGTGAGCGAGTAGCCCATGCGCACGACACGCCATTGGCCGGCAGGAGCGGTCCAGTCGAGAGTGCCATCGGGGCGCATCTTCGAGGTGAGATCCACGATGCTCGATTTGGCAATGGCTTCGTTGGTCGCGACCGCGGGTGTAGAGAAGGGATAGATGTCGAGGAGCGTGGCGAAGGCTGCCTTCTCTTCAAAGCGGTTAACGCGGGCTTCAGGGTGGAGGATGATCTCGGAGATGTTGTGGTTCTTAGGAGCTGCGGACGCTGCGATTCCGAGCTCGCTGAGGTCGATGCCGAGGGTGGATGGCGGCGGGGCCTTAGTGAGGAACGCCATGCGGAAGTAGCGGGCCGTGACTGGGGCAAAGGTGACGGTGTGCTGGACGGCTCCGAGGGTGGGCATAGTGGCTACGGGGCGGAAGGTCTTGCCGTCTTCACTGCTCTCGAGGATTGCGCCGCCGGGATCGACGAGCGGGCCGCCGAAGGGGAAGCGGCTCTCCTTGAGGGCGTAGGTGACGCTGCGAATGGTCTGGGGTTTGGGATATTCGAACTGGATCCAGGCGGACTGTCCGGCGGGGGCCATGGGGAGTGCGACGGCCTTGTTGAGATCGCCGGAAGCGAGGATGGCTGCGTCGATCTTTCCGCCGCTGGCGGTGACTTTGGGCTTCTGTGCGGGCTGCTCGGAGTCGGGCAGGCGGTAGGCGATGACGGCGCTATCGGCGTAGTAGTCGTTGGGTGGCGGCAGGACGACGCCGGGGGACATGAGGGCGCCCAGCGGGTCTGCCTGGGCGAGGGTCTGGAAGGGGCCGGTAGCGGAGGGGGGCTTGGGGAGCTGGCCGGTGAAGGGCTTGCCACCTTCAACGAGGGTCTCGCTCCAGACGTACTTCTTCATGGCCTGTTCGGGGAGCACCCAAGGGCCACCACTTTCGCTCCAGCCGGGAGATCCGGCGATGGCCATCTCCAGGCCAAGCGAGTCGGCTTTTTTGGTGGCGAAGAGGAAGGCGTCCTTCCATTCTGGCGTCATGTAGATGAGGCGCTTGTCGACGACCTTGGGGGTGGCGAGGGCGGCGTCGAAGTTCTGGAAGCCGCCGAGGCCGGTGCGCTTCATCCACTCGAGATCGAGGGTGATGCCTTCCTTGGTGATGTTTCCGTTCATCCAGTGCCACCAGACGCGCGGCTTGGCTGCGTTGGGTGGGAGCTGGAAGCCTTGACGGAGGGCGTCTTGTGTCTTCACTGCCGGCTTAGTTTCCGGCTGGGGCACTTGTGCCGGTGCGGTTTGTAAGGCTATGTGCATTGCCGCGACGGTTGCGATGATTCGATTCACTTTGAGGGGGAGTTTCATCGGACAAGCGCTCCGTACGGGGTTGGGATATTGAGTCAGCGAAACTATATCAGGAGAAGATGACGATAGGCGATGGGAAATGAATCGTCTCAGAATTGGAATGAATTTTGGCGCGCCGGGTCGATCGGGCTGAGTGCGGAGGTAGACTGGTGGCGGGTTGGGCTGTGGCTTGGGGTCAGGATTTTAGCGGCCACTGAGTGAGGCCGCCTTTGCTGTAGGCGAGGTTGGCAATGTGTCCAGCGTGGGCAGCTGCTACACCGGCCTCGATGGGGGCGTGGGGGTCTTTGCGGGACTGGATGCAGTCGAAGAAGTTCTGCAT
>JANYER010000203.1 GCA_025359825.1 Granulicella sp. | reverse complement strand
CCCAAGGAACAGAAGAATCATCAGGGCGGTGAGCAGTGCCGCAACAATAGCTTCACGAATCACACCGGTAACCGCGCCACGCACGAAGACAGACTGGTCGCCGATCGGGGTGATGTGAAGCTCCGGCGGCAAGGTACTGAGAACGCGGGGTAACAACTTGCGGGTCTCTTTGACGACATCGAGGGTAGAAGCATTGCCGTTCTTGATGACCGAGAGAAGTACGCCGCGGCGGCCTTCCTGGCGGACAGCATTGGTCTGGACCTGGAAGCCATCGCTTACGCTGGCAACATCGCGGAGATAGATCGTGGTGCCGTTGACCTGGCGGAGAGGAATGTCTGAAATCTCTTGGACTGTCTCAGGCGTGCTGTTGGTGCGGACGTCATACTCCGACCGGCCTATCTTGATCGTACCGGAGGGCATGACGACATTTTGTTGGGCAACAGCGCTCAGCAAATCACCAGGCGCGATGCCCTTGGACTGCATGGCGGTCTGGTCCATGGCGATCGTAATCTGTCGCTGTTTGCCGCCGTACGGCAGCGGAATGACGGACCCATTCACGGTGATCAGTTGCGGGCGGATAAAGTTCGTAGCGTAGTCGTTGAGTTGCTGTTCGGAAAGTCCGTTGCCTGAAATTCCAAGCTGCAGAATCGGAACGCTTGACGCAGAGAAATTGATGATCTGTGGAGGAAGAATGCCGGGCGGCAGTTGGCGAAGCAAATATTGGGACGCCGCAGTGACCTGTGCGTTGGCGGTATCGAGGCTGGCGCCGGGCTGGAGGAAGACCTTTACATTGACCGTGCCGTTGTATGTGGTCGATTCGATGTGCTGAATGTTGTCCACCAGCGTGGTGAGGGCCTTCTCGTAAGGAGTAGTGAGACGCCCTTCCAACTCCTCAGGATTAAGGCCGCTATACGTGAAGCCGATGGACACCACCGGAATATTGATATCGGGGAAGATGTCGGTCGGAGTGCGAACGATCACAACCGGCGCCGCGAGCAGAATGAGCAGCGCGAGGACGATAAAGGTGTAGGGCCGGTTGAGAGCAAGTTTTACGATCCACATGTGTGTCTGTAGCCTTTTCGGGATCAAAGCGCCAGGAAGGCGCTGCATCTATATTGACTCAAGTTGGCGGCGAACGATGCACAGTTAATTCCGGCGTTTATGATCGGAAAAACCGTTAGCATGGACTATGGAGCTTCGACACCTGAAATACTTCTGCACGGCTGCCGAGCAGGGCAGCTTCAGCAAAACGGCGCGAACACTATATGTTTCGCAGTCTGCCATCAGCGAGCAGATGGCAGATCTGGAACGAGAGATCGGAGTCGCCCTGTTCCGGCGCGACGGGCGCAGAACCGCACTGACCGCTGCTGGAGAGGTTTTTCTTGTTGAGGCACGTACGGTTCTTGCCGCCGCCAGCCACGCCGTAGAGATGGCACAGGGAGCAGCCCGCGGAGAGATTGGTACGTTGAGGATCGGTTTTTTCGCCGGCGGTATTGGGCTGAACTTTACCCGCATCGTGCGACGGTTCCGCCGGGAATACCGCGGGGTGCGGCTGTCGCTGGTAGAGATGACACCGACCCAGCAGTGGCAGGCGTTGGTCGAAGGCAAGATCGACCTGGGCTTTACCCGGCCGTTGGAGCCCCAGTACCTGGAGGAGCTCGCTTGGGAGACCATCCGGCAAGACCAGATTATGGCGGTGCTACCGAAGGACCATAAGCTGGTTCGTGGCACGGGCCAAACCGCCCTCGGGACCATGAGCACCTTGCCGATCGATGTGCGCGACCTGGCGGGAGAGGCGTTCGTTCTGTCGTCCCGGGAAACCTCCCCGGCGCTGTTCGATAAGGTCATCGAGTTATGCTCGGAGGCGGGTTTCTCACCCAAGATCGCCAGCATCTGTACGGTCTGGTCCAGCGTGGTGCTGATGGTGCAGGCGGGGGAAGGGGTCTCACTACTGCCACTGAATCATCAACAGGCGAAGATAAGCGACCTGGCGTTCTGCCCCCTGACAGCGAAGAATGCTTCCATAGACCTGGTATTGGCCTGGTCTCCAAAAAGGGACAGTGTCATCTTGCAAAGCTTTCGCGCCTTGGTTGGAGCGATGCGGCAAAATTGATGTCTTCGCAAGCTACGTCCCGCAGAAGGTTTGGGTGACACACTCTTCAGGCCGTGCAGGAAGGATGTAGCGTTCCATCCCTGGCTTGTCTTCATATGGATTTGAGACAACCTCCAGAAACTCCTCGAACGGCTGGAAGTCCTGCCGCTCCACTGCGGCTGCAATCATAGCTTCTACAAGGTGGTTGCGCGGAATGACGATGGGGCTTGCAGCGCGCATCATCGCAGCACGTCCCTCCGCTGTCCCTGGTTCCTCCTCAAGACGACGACGCCAGGCGGCAGACCATACGTCATAGGCTGCCGGGTCAGAGAAAAGCACTCGCACACCCGCGTCACCCTCCGGCCCAGTAACAGCATCACTCAAGCGGCGAAACGTCAGGGTGAAGTCCGCAGCATTGGCAGCCAGGCGGTCCAGCAGGTCTTGTGCAAGCTCTGCGTCCCCCTCTCGCTCTGTCGTAAGGCCGAGCTTACGACGCAACCCTTCGCGATGGGCCGCTTCAAACTGCGGACCGAAGGCAGCAAGTGTCGCGTACGCCGAAGCCACGCCAGCGTCTTCCGACCCTTCCTCCAACACCAGAAGAGGCAGCAACGCTTCGGCCAGACGAGTCAGATTCCAGTGCGCCGCATGGGGCTGATTGCTGTACGCGTAGCGCCCTTGTCTATCGATGGAACTAAACACCTTGCGCGGCTCGTAGGCCTCCATGAAAGCACACGGGCCGTAGTCGATCGTCTCGCCGGAGATGGAGGTATTGTCGGTGTTCATCACGCCATGGATAAAACCAAGCAGCATCCACTGCGCCACGAGATGTGCATGTCGAGAGATCACTCCATCCAGCAGCGCACGGTACGGCTGCTTCGATTGGGCAACCTCAGGATAGTGTCGAGCGATCGCATAGTCTGCGAGCACGCGGATGCCGTCCGTATCGCCGCGTGACGCGAAGTACTGAAAGGTGCCCACACGTAGGTGGCTCGCTGCAACCCGGGTCAACACTGCCCCGGGTACGACTGTCTCGCGCACCACCGATTGCCCCGTGGTGACAGCGGCAAGGGCACGGGTAGTCGGTACGCCCAGCGCTGCCATCGCCTCGCTTACGAGGTACTCACGCAACACCGGCCCCAAGGCAGCTCGTCCGTCGCCGCGACGGGAGAATGGGGTAGGGCCTGAGCCCTTAAGCTGGATATCGTAGCGCACGCCATCAAGGCCCACGATCTCTCCTAAAAGATTGGTGCGACCGTCGCCCAGCAGTGGAACGAAGTTTCCAAACTGATTACCTGAGTAGGCCTGGGCAAGCGGCTCCGATCCCTCGACCACTTGATTGCCGGCAAGAATCTCGATCCCAAGCGGACTCTCCAGAACATCAGGTTCCAGTCTCAGCTTCAGCGCCAATTCCGAATTTACTTGAATGAGCCTCGGGGCCCTTACATGGGTTGGATTGACCCGCGCATAGAAGCGCTCCGGCAAACGAGCATAGGTGTTGTCGAAGTCGAAACGGACGGAGCCACGATCCTGGCTGGATACGATGGGCAACTCAATTGCGGAATCATCAGTGGAACTCATGGACGTTAGATGAGCGTACGCTATTTTCGTTTCAGCCTGGAAGTCCGTAGAGCATTCGCAGTGAGCATCAGTGTCAGGCCCGAATGAAGGACGAGACGAATGACAAATAAGCGAGGCGCCTCTCTTTGCCGCTGGCCGTCCGACTCTGGACGGCCAACTTTCTGTAGCTTAGAACCACGAGGAAACAGCAGGAGAATAATGCTGACTTCTGCTCCCGTCTCTCGTGCCTTATCCTTGCATGTATGACGTTCTTCCCAATCTGCACGACCGTCTGGCTCTCCAGCCTCCTCCTGCCGATGGCGCTCTTCGCGCCGGATGCTCACGCCATCGAGGTCAAAGTCTCCGCCCAGGCTCTCGAGCGCACCCTCAAAGCCCAACTCTTCGACGGTGCCGATGGCCGCTACTACATGCGCGGTGACGCCACCATGGCCTGCTACGTCTACGCCGAATCCCCCAAAGTCTCGTTCAAGGACAACCGCATCGTCGTCCATGTCCATACCCGCGCCAAGCTCGGCACCTCCGTCCGCGGCACCTGCGTCGGCGTGTCCCTGAACACCGACGCCGACGTCTCTTTCATCCCCCAGGCCGAGGGCGAGTCCATCGGCTTCCGCGACGCCCGCATAGAACGCCTCTCCGAGAATCGCGAGCTCAACTTCCTCCTCGTTCCCTTCCTCTCCCGCAAGCTGCCCTCGGAGATGAAGCTCAACGCCGCCGACCTCATGCGCAAACTCCTCATC
>JANYER010000198.1 GCA_025359825.1 Granulicella sp. | reverse complement strand
GCTGCTGACCTACGAGTGCGAGATCCTGATTCCGGCAGCCACGGAGAACGTCGTGACCAGCCAGAATGCAGCCAAGCTGCAGTGCAAGATCCTGTGCGAGGGCGCCAATGGACCGACGACTACGGTTGCGGACGACATCCTCGGCGAGAAAGGCGTCTTCATCATCCCTGACATTCTCGCGAATGCTGGTGGCGTGACGACCAGCTACTTCGAGTGGGTACAGGACCGCATGGGCTACTTCTGGACCGAGGCCGAGGTGAATCAGCGGCTGGACGCGATCATGACGGAGAGCTTCAAGGACGTGATGGCGTATGCGAAGTCGCATGACGTCAACAACCGGATTGCGGCTTACATGCTGGCGATTGATCGTGTGGCTTACACGACCAAGCAGCGTGGCATGTACGCTTAAGACCCCACCCCCCCCGGGGGGGGGTCTGACGTAAACCTCTTGTTTGCTTATATTTGGGTGGTATCGGTACCGCCAAAATCGTGCAACAAAGGGGTTACGGGTAAAATCGTGCAGCGTAACGACTTAGACCCCAGCTTGTGGCTGGGGTGTTCTGTTTTGAGTTCTAGTTCAATTGTACGGAATGCCACCTAACTAAAGACTCATTTATATTCCCTTTGGAATGATGGAGTTAGGTCGTTCAGGGGCTTGACATGCGATTTTGCTGAGTGTTTTCGCGAAAAATAGTTTTGGAGGTGGCGTTCAGGTGCTGTGCAACGGTATCCGGAGCAGTGGGTTAGTGGCAAAACTTATGGGGTGACTGTGATTTTTAGTTGCTGGGTTACGGCGATGGTGGGGGCTCCCTGGGCGTAGGCCTGCGGGGAGTTCTGAGCAGTTCCGGTGATGCCGATGGTGTAGGAGCCGGGGAGGGTTCCGAGGTCGGTGCAGGCGCCGCAGCCGGAGATAGCAAGCATGCCGGCCATGGCGAGGAGGGCGAAGAGGCCTTTCCAGGTGCGGCGGCGGCGTTTGGTGGCGAGGGGGAGGAAGGCGAAGCAGAGTCCGGCGAGGAGGGGGGCGGCGTAAGGCAGGGCAGCGTTGGCTGCGGTCTGACTGTAGGAGGCGCTGGTGCCGCAGGCTCGTGGCGCGAGGGTCATGATGCGGAGTGTGGTGGTGCCGCCTCCGCCCGGAATGGTGGCGGTGGTGAAGACGCAGGAGGCCTGGCGGGGCAGGTTGGAGCAGGTGAGCTGGACGGGCTGGGCGAAGCCGTTGACGGGGGAGACCTTGACGGCGAGGGTGGTCTCGTCCCCGGTGGCGAGAGTGAGTGCGTTCGACCCTACGCCGAGGATGAAGCTGACGGCGGTGGGGAGGTTTGGTGCTTGCACAATCTGGCTGAAGGGAGACGATTGGCTGGCGGCGGTGGTGGAATCTCCGGCGTAGATTGCGGTGATGGTGTGGGTGCCAGCGGTGAGAGTGCTGGTGGTGAAGGTGGCGAAACCGGTGGGGCTGAGCACGGCGCTGCCGAGAGCGATGGCGCCGGACTGACTACTTTCGGAGAAGGTGACGAAGCCGGTGGGTGGCGTGGTGGTTGTGCCGACGGCAACTACGTTTGCGGTGAGGGTAATGGGCTGCGCGGTGGTGGCGGGGTTCGCGCTAGAGGAGAGCATGATGGCCGAGGCCACGGGTGCTACGGGCGCGGTTCCGGTGATGGTGACGGTGACGGAGGCGCTGGTGGCGGCGTTGAAGTTGGCGGTCGCGCTGTAGGCGGCGGTGAGGGTGTGGGGACCGGGGGTGAGGGTGGAGGTGGTGAAGGTAGCGGAGCCGTTGGCGGCACCATTGGGGGCAAGGGTGGCAGAGCCGATGGCGGTCTGTCCGTCAAAGAGGGTGATGGCACCGGTAGGGGTGCTGAAGGCCGCGTATACGGCGGCTGCGAGGGTGAGGGGTTGTCCTGCTGGGATGCTGGTGGCGGAGGCGTTGAGGGTGGCGGTGGTGGTGTTGGGGAGGATGGTGACGATGGCGATGTTGGAGGTGGCGGTGGCGTGGGTGGTGTCGCCGGAGTAGACGGCGGTGAGGCGGTGCTGTCCGGTGGTGAAGCCGGTGCCTGCGGCTGCGGGGCAGCTGAGGTTGGCGGCGACGGGGATGGTGCAGATGTTGCGGGTGTCGTCGTAGAAGGTGATGGTGCCGGCGAGCTGGCTGTTGTCGCTGGCGGTGACTGAAGCGAAGCCGTCGACGGTCTGGCCGAAGTAGAGGGTGGTGGGGGTGGTGAGGGTGAAGAGGACGGTAGTGGGGATTCCGGTGACGGCGTGGGAGGCGAGCAGCTGGGTGCCGGTGTAGGTGGTGTCTCCGCTGTACTGCGCGGTGAGGGTGTGGGTGCCGACGGCGGTGCTGGTGGGGCCGGCGATGGTGGCTGTACCGGCAGCGACGGGGATGATGCCGAGGGCGACGCCATCGAGCGCGAAGGTGACGGTGCCGGTGGCGGCAGGTCCGGAGGCCATAGGACGCACGGCAGCGGTGATGGTAAAGGGTGCGCCGTAGAGGGTGGCGTTGGGGTTGGCGGTGAGAGTGGCACTGAGGGTTTGGGCGATGCGGGTGTTGAGCAGGACGGTGATGCCGCCGGTGCTGCTGGTAGCGGTACCGTTGCTGAGGACGAGGTCGGTGGTGCCATCGCGGTTGAGGTCTGCGGTAGAGATGGAGCCGATGCTGGTGCCGGCGAGGAGGTGCTGCTCTTGCGCGAAGCTGCGAGCGGCCTGGTTGGCGAGGATGGCGACGAGGTAACCGTCGGTGAGGAGGATGTCGGGGAGGCCGGTGGCGTTGATGTCGGAGGCGGCGAGGGTAGTGTAGCTGCGCGAAAGGCCAATGGAGACGGGGTTGCTGAAGCCCCCATTGGCTTTGCCGTACCAGATGACAAGCTTGCTGGCAGTGGCTGCGGTGGGGTGGGCACGGTCGGCTAGTGGGTCGCCGAAGAGCAGCAGAACGTCGCCGTTGCCGTCGCCGTCGAGGTCGGCGATGAGGGCTGCAACGGCAGTGCCGGCGGGTACGTTGGGGAGGGGGGCGCCGGGGGTGAAGTTGCCGGAGGATTGGCTGAGTCCGCCGGAGCCTTGGCTGATGGAGCCGCCGGAGCCCTGGCTGAGGTAGGTGGTCCAGGTGGTGCCGTTCTGGAGAAGGAGGTCGGCCTGGCCGTCGTGGTTGATGTCTCCGGCGGCGATGAGGCCGGAGGTTCCGGCGGTGAGAGTAGTGGTATGGGCGGTGAGGACCTGGGTGCTGTTGGCGCTGGCGGCGAGCAGCGTGTTCTGGTCGACGACGATGGCGTCGCCGGACTGCGCGGTGATGGCGGTAGGAGCCGCGAAGGTGCCGTCGCCGTTGCCATACTGGAGGTAGAGCCCCGTGGTGGTGGGGAGGACGAGGTCGAGCTTGCCGTCGGCGTTGAAGTCGGCGGTGAGAATGGGGCCGGTGGGCGTGCCGGGAATGGAGGCTCCAGGTGAGGCGAGGAGCGCGAATGTGCCGTCTGGACTGCCCTGGAGGAGTTGTGTCTGGGTCTGGGCGGGTTGCAGCTTGCTGGAGGCCCAGGCGATGGCATCGGTGTTGCCGGAGCCGCTGAAGGTGCCTAGCGTGGCAGAGAGGGCGGGCTGGTTGATGCTGTAGCTGCGCGAGGTTTGGAGGGTGCCGTCGAGGTTGGCGAAGAGGATGGCGATGCCGTCTGGGGAGTCGAGGGCGATGTCGAGGGTGCCATCGTGGTTGAAGTCGGCGACGACGTAGCTGGAGTGCGCGGCGGCGGGGCTAGGGCCAGCGTTGTAAAGGCCTTGCAGGGTCAGGGTGAGATCGGGGTTCAACTGCAGGGCGCTGAGGCCCGCGGGGGTGGCGGTGTAGAGATGGTTGTTGGAGAGGGCGATGAGGTGTCCGCCTGCGCCAGTCGCGGGGTTCAGCTTGGCGGTGCCGCCGGAGGAGGTGGCGCTGAAGGTGCCATCGGGGAAGCCGTGGAAGATGTCGAGATGGCCGCTGGCGGATTCGAGGATGAGGTCGGGGTGGCCGTCGGCGTCGACGTCTTGCAGGAGCAGACTGCGGAGGCCGTTGGGGGCCGGGATACGGGTGTTGGGGACGGAGATGATGCCGTCTGCGCTGCCGAGGTAGATGTCTATTGTGCTGATGCCTTGGGCGTTGGTGCCCTGGAGGATGAGGTCGGTGTGTCCGTCGCCGTTGAGGTCGGCGGTGGTGAGGGGGCCGGTGCCGTCGGGGAGGTGGATGCCAAAGAGGCGGACGAGGGTGCCGGAGGAGTCGGCGGTGAGCTCGAAGAGGGTGTTGTTGGCGGTGTCTTCGACGAGCAGATCGAGGAAGCCGGAGTCGTGCATGGGCGCAGCCGTGACGTAGTTCAGGGCGGGGAGATTATTACCGATCTGGGCGAAGGTGCCGAGCAGGACGGTGGGGGCGAAGGTGCCGTCTCCGTTGCCGTGGGCGAAGTAGACGCGGCCCTCGCCCTGGATGGACCAGACCCACTCGAGGTCGGGGTGACCGTCGCGATCGAAGTCGGCGACGGCGATGGAGGCGCCAGCAGTGGCGATGGTCTGGCCGGGAGTGAAGGTGCCGTCGCCGTTATTGAGCAGGATATGGGTGCTGGAGGCGGTGGCGGAGGCGCCGTAGTCGGTGTAGACGAGGTCGGGACGTCCGTCGTTGTTGAGGTCGGCGGTCTGGATACCGGCGGGCCAGTTGCCGGTGGGAATCACGGTGGGCTGGAGGAATTGGGGCTGCTGAGCCTTGATTGCTGAAGGATGTAGGGCGGAGCGATGCGTTGTTGCAGGGCGGACAGCCGCATAGAGGACAGGCGGGGTCAACGACACGCCGAGCAGCATGAACGCGAGTGCGAAGGTGAGGAGCGAGTTGAGGATGCGCTTGAGAGACATGGGGAACACTCTGTATCCGTCCTCCGGGGACGAGTTTTACGTGGCCTTCTGTATATCGGCGGTACGTTTCGGAGGAAGAGTAAGTGTTGATAAATAAAGAGTTAGGTTGAAACAGAACAGCTCTTCTGCGTCCGTACTTCAACGTAGCAGTCTGCCGGGGCGGTGTTGATGCCTCGAAGGTGGGAGAGAAGCTCACCAAAGGGGTAGGGGAAGCTGCCGCGGAACCAGCGAAGGCAATGCGAGTCGAGTTAATGGGCTGGGGAGGGGGTGGTTGGGCTGGGTACGGTGCGGTGTGGGAGAATGTTGGTGTCTGGTTGCCAAAGAGCGGCACTTGAAAACGATCCTGCGCGATGAATCTGCCTAACTCCATTACGATGAGCCGCATCCTCAGCGTTCCTCTGCTGATTTGGGTGCTTTCGCCTGCGTTTCCGTGGATCGGGCATGGACAGCCGGGGCTGCGGGGTGGGGAGCAGGAGATTATCGCTTCGCTGGTGTTTATCGCGGCGAGCATTACGGACGGGCTGGATGGCTACCTGGCGCGTCGGCGCAAGCAGATTACGACGATGGGGATGTTGCTGGACCCGCTGGCGGACAAGCTGATGGTGACGGCAGCGTTCATCATCCTGGTGAGCTATAACCCGAGGCTGGTGCCGCCGTGGATTGCCGTGCTGGTGATTGGGCGGGAGTTCCTGGTGAGTGGGCTGCGGTCGATCGCGTCGAGCGAGGGCTTCACGATTGAGGCGAGCGAGATTGGCAAGCTGAAGACGGTGATCCAGATTGTGAGCGTGGTGGCGGCTATTCTGGCGCACCGCTGGGACTATTGGCTATGGTTTGGTGGACACTTCGTGATTGCGGTGCACTTTATCGCGGTGACGGCGATCTACTGGATGACGCTGGTGTCGATTATTTCGGCGGTGGATTATTTTGTGGGGTTCTGGAAGAAGATCGACCATGCGAGCGAGAAGAAGCGGAAGCGGCGTAGCTTCGTGCTGAGTCGCAAGGGAAAGGCCGCTGTGGGGACGGTGGGGAGCGAGTAGCTGGGTTTGTGCTTCGGCGCTACTCAGGTGTACTGGCGCACGTTGGGGCTACGCAGCAACTGAGCGTTTCCATATGGCGGTGCCCCAGAGTAACGAGCCGAGGTACAGAGTGAAGGCGACGGCCAGGACCCAGAGACCTTGTCTCGCTGCACCCATTCCGGCAATCCCACCCAGAATTAGCTGCGCTATCCCAAATTGGGGATCTCCTCCGACAAAGCGCCATCGTCTCTGGTTTACCGGCTGCCTGAGAGAGGGGTAACGTCCGACTGCGATCGCGACCAGGCCAAACGCGATTCCGGTACGGAGACTTAGAAAGGAAACCATAACAGCGAGTGGGACAAGGAAGGTCAGATCTCGTACGACGAGCAGCTTCCAACTTTCTAATGGCAGGAGTCGATACCGTAGCAATGCTTTTCCCTCGTCCAGGCGGAACATGCGTTGGCAGACCGTGCTCATCGCGATGCCAACAAACAGCGACATGATCGGATACGCTTCGGGCTGTGGTGCCCGTCCAAAGAGTCGATAGAGTGTTCCGCCAAGGGCCAACAGGAGGGCTGTCCAGAAGTCGAGAGTGGCGGTGAGCTCCTGTACCATTTGTTGCGCGATGCCCCCGAGCTTCCAAGGGACCCTTGCGATGCTGGGTATTGCGGGCAGGTTTGATTGGAGCGCGAGATGACTGATCGCGTAGACCGTTACGTGGACGACCAGCCCGATCAGCACGAAGAAGGCTGCGACGGCAAAGCCCATCCACGCAAGAAAGCCGAAAAACAACACGATGAAGAGTGGATTTGACGCAAAGCTCACCGAGCTGAGGAAGAGTCGTTGGGTGCTGGTGAGCGGCCATATAGCGACTCGCTGCTGTGGCAACCTGAGCTGGGTGTCTACGGAGAACGTTACAAGAAGCGGCCCAAGGAGAACGATTTGGAAGAGGAGCGTGCTCCAGAACGCATCCTTTAGTTTTCCGCTTGTGACACTTCCCGACATCAGGAAGAGAATGCAGAAGAGAAAGTTGTTCAGACCTAACGTTGAAAAGCTGCTCAATTCTTTCGACATCAGCTTCTTCAGTAAGGAAAGAAGGGTCAGGAACGGAGCCAATCCGGCACCTCGGACTGTGGGCTTTCAGCAATGTCGAAGTACATCTTCTCCACCGGTTCGTCTGTTTCGCGCGGGTTGAAATCTGATTGGACACGACCGTTATGAAGAATGACGACACGCGTTGCAATTTTCTGCACGACTGACAGGATGTGTGAGGTGATGAGAATGGTAGCGCCGTCGCTGGCGAGCTGGCTGAGCAGCATTTGAATCATTCTGGAAGAGGCTGGATCGATCCCTTCAAACGGTTCGTCCAGCAAGAGAACATCGGGTTTATGCAGAAGGGCCATCGCCAAGGCGGTCTTCTTCCGCATACCAAACGAACACTCCCGTGCAAGAGTGTGTTGCTTCCTCCTAAGATCGAGCAATGTTAGTAGGTCTTTGGTTCGCGCTTCTGTTTCGCTTTTTGTGAGGCCATAGATTGGTCCAATAGCCGTTAGGTTTTCGTAGATGGTGAGCGATTCAAATAGCCCGAGCCCTTCGGGAAGCACGCCCAGATTCTTCTGAATCTTCATGGCCTGTTGGCGGTAATCCAGTCCCCCAATCAGGACTGAACCGCTGTCTGGCTTTTCCAACCCGGCGAGCAATCGAAGCAACGTTGACTTACCAGCGCCGTTGGGGCCTAAGAGGGCACATATCCCCGGTGTTACAAGCAGGTCTATGTCCCGCAGAACAAGTCTCGAGGTGTAGCTCTTGGTCACCGCTGTACATTCGATCAATCAGTAGTCCTTTCTGACGGTTTAACGATAACAAAGCCTGACCAACTGCGAGTGCAGCGATCGCGGGGTAGGCGTGGTGATTGGAGCGCGGTGCTCGCCTGCAAATCAACTGACTCAGTATTGGGTGAGGAAGGCGGACGGGGAGCGGTTCTGGGCTACGCTGCAAGAGAGGACGGTGCGGTAATTTGTACTGGTTTGAGCTTATAGGTACCAGGGAATGTTGATGACTGTGATGCGTTGATTGCCGCGCACTAGCAGAAGCAGCTTCAGGAGCTGGGCGCGCTGGTTGTGGAGCGGGGCTTGCCACCAGTGCTTCACGACCAGTTCGGGAACGAGGACGGCGATTTGCCGGTCGGGATGGTCGTGCTCGACCTGGAGGATGTGCTCGACCAGAGGCATGAGAACGAAACGGTAGGGGGATGGTACGAAGACGAGTCTGGGAACTGCCCTGCCGGATTGCTCTATGGGAGCTGCTACGTTGCGCTGCCACATGGCATCGACTTCATCGCGACAGTCTTCCGCATCGACATGGACTGCTTCGACGTGGTCGCTCAACTTCATGGCAAAGCGCAGGCCCTTCTCGGTGATGCGGGACCATCGGTCGAGCGGAACGATGACGAGCGGTTCCATGAGGTTGTCGACGCGGATGGGGCTGTCAGTTGCGGTCGCCTGGTGGACGCCGGTGTAGTGGCTTTTGACGGAGAGCATGAGGAAGATCAGTGCGGGGATGAGGACCGCGACGATCCACGCGCCAGATGTGAATTTGGTGACGAGGACGACCATCAGGGTGATGCCGGTTGCAACAGCACCGATTCCATTGACGATCATGCGATAGGACGAGCCTTTTCCGCCGATTCGTTTCCAGTGCACGACCATGCCAGCCTGCGAGAGCGTGAAGGCCAGGAAGGCACCGATGGCGAAGAGTGGAATCAGACGATCGGTAATGCCACCGAAGGCAATGAGCAGAGCAGCGGTGAAGCCTACGAGGGCGATGATTCCGTGCGAGTAGAGCAGGCGTCGTCCACGAATCTTGAAGACGTGGGGAAGGTAGTCGTGCATCGCGATGGCGCGGGTGAGACGGGGGAAGTCGGCGTAGGAGGTGTTCGCCGATAGCGCGAGTACGAGCAGGATAGAAGCGCTGCCGACGTAGTAGAACCAGCCCCGGCCCACGACTGCGGAGATGAGTTGCGAGAGGACGCTCTGGTAGCCGGCGGTAGTGGGGTCGGTAGCGCCGATATTGTAGGCGCGGCAGAGTAAGGCGATGCCGCCGAGAAAGACCATCAGCAGGACGATGATGATAGTGAGGGTGCGCTTGGCGTTGCGTTGGGTGGGTTCGCGGAAGGCGGCGATGCCGTTGGAGA
>JANYER010000183.1 GCA_025359825.1 Granulicella sp. | reverse complement strand
GAACCCATCTCTCCATCACCGGCAAGCCCATCGGTCCTTCTCTCTGCCCTACACCCCCTAAGACCGACGCCACCACCAAACCGTTCAAACTATTTTCAAACTCCCCTACTTAATTCCAATACTCTCCCTCTGCCTTTTGCCTCTGCCTCTGCCTATGCCTATGCCTTTTGCCATTGCTTATGCCTTTTGCCGTTGCCTCTGCCTATGCCGTTCCTTTTGCCTCTGTCTTATGCCGTTGCTTTTGCTTACGCTACTGCTTCTGAGGCAAGTCCAGGCTTTAGCCTGGACATTCAAACCGCCACAAATCCCCTTCCACTCTGCCCTGAGCGAAGTCGAACGGGCAAGAGTAAAGGCGCAGCCGAAACGACAAAATATCGCTTTTGCTTTTGTTGTTGCTCTTGCTTTTGCTTTTCCTTCCGCCCATCCACCCAAACTATTTTTCGCGAAAACACTCAGCAAAATCGCATGTCAAGCCCAAACCCATCCATCAACACCAGCAACCCAAGCCCCATCAACACTTAGCCGCCAAACATAAATGAGCATTTAGTTATGGTGCATTCCGTACAATTGAACTTAGAGCTCAAAACAGAAGACCCCAGCCACAAGCTGGGGTCTAAGTCCCTACGCTCCACGATTTTACCCGTAATCCCTTTGTTTGCACGATTTTGGCGACACCCACACGAGCCAAACGTAAGCAAACAAAGGGGTTGAGCAAATACCCCCCCGGGGGGGGTGGCGCTAAAGCGACCCGCCAATCAGATGCACCGGCGAAGGCCCAAACGAAGGCCACGTCACCAGCGGCTCCCGATCCATCCCGGGCTTCGAGAAATCGCATACGCCGCCCGGAAAGATCCCGCGCAACCGCTCCATCTCCCCGGCACTCAGTTTGATCGTGTAGTCAGCAACATCCACCGGCTTCAAAGCGCACTTCAGCACATTCGCAGCCAGCGGACCACCCGCCTCCTTGCGCACATTCGAGTACACCGGAAACAGCCGGCTGCACTCCGAAACCGGCTGACTCGAAAATGGCAGCGCATCCGCCACAAAGCGTCCGCCGTCGAAGCAGCCATCCGTCGCCCCTGCCGGCTTCGCCCGCAGCATCTTCACCCGCTCGGAGTCATGCGAGGGATCTGCCTTCCACGCCGTCATCCAGTGGTCGAAGAGGTCCTGTGCCGCCGCATGAAACGCAGCACTGCGCCACATCACCATGTTCTCGGAGCTGCCGTTCGCCTCTCGCAACCGTTCCCGCAGCGCAAAGTGGTACCAGCCATAGTGGTACCCACCCGACTCCTTCGACGAAGCATCATCCACCACCGGAATCGAAGCCAAACCGCCCTCGCCGCTCAACATCAACCCGCTCTCGTACGCCCTTCGAATCGCAAGTGTATCGCCCACCGTTCGCGCAGCGATGTAACTGCCATTCGCGTCCACACCACCGATCGTCTCGTTCAGGTCCAAAAACTCCCCCGCCGTCAGCACCCCGCTGTTCAACGCATGCAACCCATACTGCACGCCAACATTGTCGTAAGGCCGCAACGCCGCACCCGTCGCAGGATTCACGCCATACACATTCTTCGCCGCATCGAACACCGTCGGTCTCGCACCCTTCGGATTCGTCACCGGATCGTACCGCAGAGCCACCGGAACAACATCGCGCCACCGCGCCGACAGATACCCTTCAAGGTCCACGCGATCCGGCGTCGGGTCCGTCCGCTGCGCCTGGTTCGCCGCATCGATCATCGCGCCCATCCACGAGAACCCGCCAATCGCCACCTTCTGGCTATCCGTCAATCCCTCAGGATGCGTCACCGTAAAGTAGTGCATCAGCAGATGCGCGTCCAGCCCCGACATCGCAATCGCCAGCGCATCCGGAAACGTCGCGCTGATCATCACGCCATCGATCAACCCCGGAAAGATGTCCGCCACCTGCAGGCTCGTATACGCGCCACCCGATCCGCCCGTACTCATCGTCCAGTCCGGAACCCCGAACGTCTCGATGAAGTGCTCTTTCCCCATCATCGTCGCCTCACCCGCAACGATGGCGTTGCAGCTATTGGTTGGATGATTCAGCGTATTGAGGAACAGCGCATACCCTTGTCCGAGCCGCACCTTGTCCAGCGGATTCACTCCCATCGCCGCGCCTTGCACATACCATCCGCCGGCACAGCCCGACCCATGGATCGCCACAAGCCGCCGGTTCCAACCCTTCGGCGGAGCAAACGGAGTCGGCGGCGGCTCAACCGTAGGATCATGCAGCACCGTGTTCTGGTAGATACCGCGGTCCATCGTGCCCGTCTCCACCCGCACGATAAAGTTCACCGTATTCCCCGCCGTCGTTGTTGTCGTCGCAACGTCCTTCGGCACAGTAGTCAGGCTAGGCAGAGGCTTGAACTTCTCACCGCCCACCGGAAGATAGACATACTGCATCACCGTCTTCGCTGAACAGTTCGCATCCAGAGCAGGTCCCAGCGTCGTATCATCCGGCAGCTTGAAGTCTTCCGTCTGGCAAATGAACGGCTGCTGCCAAGGCCCTGAGAGAACAGGCCCTGTCATCGGATAGTTCGTCACCTCCAACGAAGCATCGCCCGCCCGAATCACATTCACTCCATCCACCAACCCCGTCACCAGCCCCACCAGAACGCCAGCCTTTTTCGCCGGATGGAACGCAGTCGTAACGTCCCGGTCTCCTGCGCGAATCTTCACACTCTCCGAGCGAGTCGCAGCACCCACCGTAACCTGCACCAGAACATCGCCGCCCGTCACGTAAGCAGGCTTCGTCGACAAGGTCGTAATGGTGATCTGCCCATACAGCGGCATCGCAATCCCGCCAACCAGCCCCGCCAACACCACAACCATCCGCTTCCGCATCATTCCTTACCTCTAACTTCGAACGACTTCATCCAGCACAACAGCGCAGCATGAATCATCCGCCGGACGATCTTATCCAAACCCAGTCTCCGCCGCTCAAGCTATCCTGTCTTTAGTATCCCCACAACCAGCCGTACCGGAGCCAGCACTTTGAGCCGATCCAGCGCACAGCACGCACGCGTAGCAGCCTTCGTACTCCTTACCCTGTCTACAACCACCCAGCTACTCGCCCAGCAGCCCGGCGGAGCTCCGGTCCGCGCGAAACACGCCATGGTCACCTGCGTCCAGCACGACGCCTGCGACGCTGGACTCGCCATCCTCCAGCAGGGCGGCAACGCCGTCGATGCAGCCGTCGCCGTCCACTTCGCGCTCGCCGTCACCTACCCCTTTGCCGGAAACCTCGGTGGAGGCGGCTTCATGCTCATCCGCGACCACCAGGGCCGCACCCACTTCCTCGACTACCGAGAGAAGGCCCCGGCCGCCGCCAGTCGCGACATGTACCTCGACGCCGCAGGCAACATCGTCCCCGGCATGTCCCTCACCACCTACAAAGCCTCCGGCGTCCCCGGCTCCGTCGCCGGAGTTACTTACGCGCAATCCCACTTCGGCAAACTCACCCTCGCGCAGG
>JANYER010000178.1 GCA_025359825.1 Granulicella sp. | reverse complement strand
GATTTTATCTGGATGGGGCCGTACTGTCCGCAATGGTTTGGTGCGCTGGGCAAGACTCCGGCGAAGTACCTGATCTATAAGGACTGGAACCGGCATCCGCTGGGCTAGAGATGCACGGGCTCACTTTAATGTAACGGCGGGAGTTACAGATGCAAATTGTAGTCGATAGCGAACGGTTGAGTAGCGAACTTGCAACCCTGGCGGGATTCACCCATGTGGAGCCGTCTCCGGATGGGACGGCGGTGACGCGTGTCGTTTTTACTGACGATGACCTTAAGGCCCGTGCGTGGCTGAAGGGGTTGGCGGAGGCTGAAGGGTTCAGCGTTCGTGAGGATGCGGTGGGCAACACGTTTATCCGCTGGGAGGGCACCGCGCCTGAGCTGGCGGCAGTGGCGACAGGCTCGCACATCGATGCAATTCCTCATGCCGGGATGTATGACGGCACGGTGGGAGTGCTGGGTGGGCTGGAGGCGATGCGCGCCCTAAAGCGGAGCGGTGTGAAGCTGCGACGTTCGCTGGAGCTGGTGCTGCTGACGTCGGAGGAGCCAACGCGATTTGGGATTGGATGCCTGGGAAGCCGATTGATTTCTGGCACTCTGGATGCAGCGCGGGCGGATGGGTTGAAGGACCTGCAGAGCAAGGATGATGAGACTTTGGCCGAGGTCCGTGCGGCGGCGGGATTCATAGGGCCACTGGCTGGGGTGAAGCTTTCATCGGACTACTACTATGGCTGGATTGAGTTGCACATCGAGCAAGGACCGCTGCTCGAACGCGAGGGCCTGCCGCTGGGGATTGTGACCAGCATCGCTGCTCCGGCAGGGTATCGCTTTACGATTACGGGTTTCGGTGGACATGCCGGGGCGCTGCTGATGCCGGCCCGCAAGGACGCCTTGTGCGCGGCGGCAGAGATCGTGCTCTCGCTGGAGCGGCACGCACTGGCGACGGGCGCGATCGACACCGTGGCGACGGTGGGAACGTGCGAGGTGTATCCGGGCGCGGTGAACAGCGTTCCCAGCAAGGTGGTGTTGCAGGTGGACCTGCGCGACACCGATCCGGTGCGCCGCGAAGGCGTGATAGCCGCGGTGCGGAAGGATTGCGATGCTCTACAGGTACGGCGTGGGGTCACGATTACAGAAGAGATAGTGAATGCCGATGAACCTACGACCAGTTCGGCAAAGATCGTGGCATTGCTGAAGAGTATTTGCGAGGAAAATGGAACGGTTTATCAGACGATGGTGAGCCGTGCGTACCACGACACATCGTTCATGGCGCATGTTGCTCCGGTTGCTATGATTTTTATCCCGTGCCGCGGCGGTGTAAGCCATCGACCGGATGAGTATGCGAGCCTGGACGCCATCGCCCTGGGCACACGGGTGTTGGCCACAGCCATGTCTCGTTTAGCATCAGAGTAGACTGCTGAGTAGAGAAGTAGAGGACCGATCAACTAGCGCATGGCAATCGAATCCATCAATCCCGCGAATGGCCGCACACTGCGGCAGTTTGAGCCGCTGACCGAGATTGCAGTGCGTCAGAAGATTGCGCTGGCGGAAGAAGCCTTTCACAGCTACAGCACGGTCCCGCTGGAGCATCGGGCACTGTGGATGCGCAAACTGGCATCCATCCTCGAGACCGAGACTGAAGACCTCGCCACCATCATCACGCAGGAGATGGGTAAGCCAATCACCGGTGCGCGGCTGGAGGTATTGAAGTGCGCCAGCGTGTGCCGGTACTACGCGGAGAACGCGGGACGTATCCTGGCGTCGGAGTCCGTGACTAGCGGGAAGAACCATTGCTATGTGCGCTGGGATCCGCTGGGCATTGTGCTGGCAGTGATGCCGTGGAACTTTCCTTTGTGGCAGGTCTTCCGTTTTCTGGCACCGGCACTCATGGCGGGTAATGTAGGGCTGCTGAAGCACTCGTCCAATGTGCCACAGTGTTCGCTGGCGATTGAAGCGCTGGTGCGGCGGGCAGGTTTTCCGCGCGGCACCTTCCAGTCGCTACTGATTGAAGCCAAGCAGGTGGAGGGCGTGCTGGGCGATGAGCGTATCGCCGCCGTGACGGTGACCGGCAGTGAAACCGCGGGACGTGCCATCGCAGCGCAAGCGGGCTGGCTGATCAAGAAGTCCGTCTTAGAGCTGGGGGGCAGCGACCCGTTTATCGTGATGGCTTCGGCTGACCTCGATCTGGCGATTGAGACGGCCGTACAGGCACGCTGCATCAACAGCGGACAATCGTGCATCGCGGCGAAGCGTTTTATCGTTGCCGAAGAAATCTATGAAGAGTTTGAATCACGCTTTGTCACTGCCATGGAGGCGATGAAGGTAGGCGAGCCGATGAACGAAGCAACGCAGATTGGTCCGCTGGCGACACGCCGGATCGTCGACGACCTTGAGGCGCAGGTGAAGTCGGCGAAGGCAGCCGGGGCGCGCATCCTGACCGGTGGCGAGCGGATGCTGGGGGCAGGAAACTACTTTGAGCCGACGGTGATGGTGGGGGTGCCACGAAGCTGCTCAGTGTATCGCGAAGAGCTGTTTGGACCGGTGGCGATGCTGTTCCGCGTGAACGACCTGAGCCATGCGATCCAGATTGCAAACGATACGCCGTTCGGGCTGGCGGCCTCAGCGTGGACGCGCGACCCATCGGAGCAGCAGCGGTTGGTGACGGAGCTGCAGTGCGGGCAGGTATTTTTGAACGCAATGGTGGCGAGCGACCCGCGGCTGCCGTTCGGCGGTATCAAGCGCTCCGGCTATGGGCGAGAGCTTTCTGCTGCGGGGATGCGGGAATTTCTGAACGCGAAGACGGTGGTGATTGCATCGCCTGCCGACGCGCCGGCGCTGGATGACCGCTTGGAGTTGCTGGACTTTCCGGAGCGGCGCGAAGGCGATGAGCGCGGTAGCGACTAGACGGGCTGTTGCACGAGGCGGAATTGAAAAGAACAGGCGCGACCGGGATTCGGTCGCGCCTGTTTTGCTGCATTGAACTGCGTGCTCCGCTAGCTCGCTTAGAAGTTGAAGGACATCTGAAGCGAGATGCGGCGGACGGCTGAGTTGCTGGTGTAGATGTTGCCGGCCAGCTGGGTAGACTGTCCGAACAGCGAAGTGGCGCTCAATACGCCGACGGGCGTGTTCTTGTTGCTGATGTTGAAGAGATTCTGGAGCTGTACCGCGAGGTTGAGGTTGTAGCGCTTGCCGGAGCTTGCACCGCCACCACCGAAGCCTCCGGGACCACCACCGCCACGCGGACCACCACCACCGCCACCACGATTCCCTCCGCCGCCGGGACCGCCGGGGCCACCTTGGGGTGGGCCACCGGCATCCGCGCCGGCAGCTGGACGTGCCGTAGAGGGGCCAAAGCCGAAGACCTTACCGATGCGCAGATTGGTAGTGAAGAGCGCAGGGCCAGTGCAGTAGTTGATTGGAATTTCGTTATAGCTGGTGCCAACCGCGGGCGCCGCGAAGCTGGCTGCATTGTGACAGTTCGCGGAATTGAGTCCGGGAAGGAAGGAGGGCCGATCATTGAGCACCGTATCGCCATTCTGGTCGTTGCCCAGGGTTACGTTGTAGGGATTACCGGACTGGGCGACGATAAACGGAGCGAGCGAGATACGGTACGGCAGGGAGACGCTGCCTCCGATGAAGAGGCGGTTAGTGGCTCCAAAGGTAGCTCGCCCATAGTCCGCAGCCAGGCTGCCGGGGACGGTGGGGTAGGTGTTAAGGCCGGATGTGTTCGACTTGGCAAAGTTCAACACATAGTAGCCGAAGAGCGATACGGCGCGGCTAGTGCGGTAGCTGAAGTTGGTGATGAGCTGGTTCTGACGGAAGACGCCGCCGGACCGATACTGGTATCGCGCTGGGCCAGACGTACCAGTCGGCGAGTAGCTGACGTTCTCGCTGTAGAACTGATGTACCCCGTGGGCGTTGAGATAGTTGACAGAGAGGGTAGCGCCTTTGAAGAGCTGCTGGTCCGCACCGATGGCAAACTGCATGGTGTAGGGAGTACGGAGATCGGGTGAGGACTTGTAGGTGGTGGTGGTGGCAAGAGATGGAGTGCCGCAGGCGAGCAAATTGGAAGGCGAGCAGGTTGCGGGGATGACGCCGGTGCGGCTGTTGA
>JANYER010000068.1 GCA_025359825.1 Granulicella sp. | reverse complement strand
GCCGTTGTAGTTGATCGTCGTATGTAGCGGCTGCGATCCATCCGCCACAAAATGCCCCAGCATCCCGCACAGAAACACCACTTCATGCTCGGCCGCCGTTGTATCCCGGTTCGCTGCCAACTCCCGCCGGTAGTCCCGCATCGCAGCCAGCAGGCTTACATAATACTCATACGTCGAGTACGGCAGAAGACCCGCCTCTTGCGGAGTCAGGTTCAGCTCCGGATGCTTCAACTGCGCATCCTGCAGCGCCTTCACATACTCCCACCGGTGCAGCGCCAACGGTCCCGCCAGGTCCGAGTCCTCCAGGTTGATGTCATGCTCCGCCACCATCGTCGAGTACATCGCCGAATCCCCATTGCGAAACTGGTCGGCCTGCGGTCCGTAGTAATCCATCGCATCCTGCGCCGCTCGCGAACGCAGGAACGCCGGCACGTCCTTTGGCAGATACGTCACCGCAAGCCGGTTGATCATCGAGTGACCGTCATGTCCCCACGCAAAGCTCTGCTGCACCAGCATCACAGGCATCAGCGCCACCGCCGCCGCCATCCTCACCAAACCACCAATCGTCTTCATGCCAAAAGTATACCCAGCCCCACCCACTCCATCGTCAAAACTTAGACCACCACCGCAGCCCCCACCACCGCTCCCGTCCCAAACACCCTCCGGTACCGTTCAATCTCGCTCACCGGTCCCGTAGCCTTGCGCGCATTGTCGCTAAGCTTCACCGCCGGCCGGCCCTCCACCGTCATCACCTTGCACACCAGGCTGATCGGCCCCAGCGTATCCTCACCGCGCGGATGGCACCCACGAAAATCGTTCGTCAGTAAAGTCCCCCAGCCCGCACTAAACCGTATCCTCCCGCGGAAGTACTCGTGCAACCCCACAATGTCCTCCACATCCAACCCATCCGAAGCGATCAATCGCTTCACCCGCGGGTCACGCCCTCGCTTCATTAACCAAGCGATGTACTCATCCCCGGCAACCCTCGGATCTTTGCTATCGATCCGCTGACCCGTCCAGTCCGCCACCCACTCCGGAGCGCCCTCCAAAAACTGCGTCGTTCCAAACGTATCCGGCAGCATAATTAACAGCGCCCCACCATAACTTCTCTGCCAAAGCTCGAGCACCCGGTACTGCGAAGCCCGCAACTCAGCGTCAGCTTCAGCCGAAGCCATCGCCGCCAGAGCCATCGGCAGCTCATGCGCATTCGTCCCAATCGCCTCCAGGTCATGCTTGTACGCCAGCGCCGTATTCGAAGTCCCCGTAAACCGTCCGGTAGCTTCCAGGCGCCCCGCCCCATTCGTATTCAGCGAAACCCGCATCGCCTGCACGCAGTACTCCTGCCACAAGAAGCTATGCCTCCGCCGTGTACCAAAGTCCGAGAGCTGCAGCCCCTCCACCCCACGCAGCCGTTCAATCTTGTCCCAAAGACGAGTCTTCGCTCGCGCATACAACACATCCAGCTCCAACTCATTTAGTGTGCTCAGTGCAAAGCGCGTCTTCAGCTCACTCACAATCGCCAGCGCGTAGACCTCCCACATGGTCACCGCCGTCCACAACCCGCTGAAGCGCAGCGTCAACTGCCCATCATGCTCCAGCACCTCGTAGTCGCTCAGCGCAAAATCTTTCTCCAGCCAATCCAGAAACGCCGCCTCAAAGATCGTCCGCGTCCCATAGAACGTATTACCCGCCAACCACACCATCTCCGACCGGCGAAATTTCAGCCCTCGCACATGCTCCATCTGGTCGATCAGCGCCGCCGTACTCACCCGTTCCGCCAGGCGAACCTCCACCGTACGGTTCACCACTTCGCTCGTCACATGCACCGCCGGAAAGTTCTTCCAGATAAACTGCAGCATCAGCAGCTTGTAGAAATCCGTATCCAGCAACGACCGCACGATCGGGTCCAGCTTCCAGTTATGGTTATGCGCACGTTCCGCAAAGTTCACGTTCATGCAATAAGCCTAAGCCATCCGCAGAAAACACGCGAAGCGTCCCGCACCGCACGAAGTGGGCTAAGTCTCAGAAGGCTCCTCGACATCGTCCACCACCATGACCTCAACCATCTCTTTTTGCGGCTCTAGCTTCAGTCCCAGCTCGCCCGGCAAAGCCGCCATCAGGATATTTGTGGCATCCGACCTCATCGTCTGCAGATCCGCAGGAAGGTAAGAAGTAAAGTCCAGCACAAAATCGTACTTGTCGGTCAACCCTGTCTAATCCACCACCGGTCGCTGCACCGGACCTGAAAGGAAGTCAGCAAACTCCCCCATCGTCATCGACTTCGCAATCGTGCTGTTCGCTGTATTCTGCCGGCTGGACTTTCTGTCCCCCGCCGCGACATGCATCTTGTGTCCACCCTTCGCCACCACCATGGCATACGATCGCAACTCTTTATTCTCGTGGTGGAAGCTGAGCTTGAACCGCTTCACCAGCAGCGCTCGCAGCATCGGCTTCATCTCATCCACCCCCACCGGCTTATCTACCCTCGCCACAATGTCGTACCGGGTTGACTGCAGTAAAGCCGGCCCCGCGATCTGCGTGTCCTGCACCCCATACGCCCACTTGATACACGTAGTCAGCAGCACATCCTGCATGTGCAGACCGTTTGCCAATATCTCTGTCTTGCCGTCATGTTCGAACTTCACCGCTTCCGCACTCGGACGAATCGTCGCCACGCTGAACGTCGCCTGAGCCGTCGCGCTATGGACAGACGACACACACGCCAACAAAAGCAGACCGGCCAATAAATTCTTTACAGAGCCCTTTACAGATCTACGCCACCACACAAAGCCATCTCTGCTGTTAGTCATAGCCTCCGGTCATACGCCTGAACCCTTGCATCAGTTCCGCGAGTCATCACTTTGTCCGGCATCACCAATTGAAAATAAAAATGACAAGCACCCTTGACAACTCATCAAATCAAAAGTAAAGTTAGCTTGTCACAAAGTAAAGGAAGCCAACCATGAACTTTAGCTTACCCTGCAAACCAAACACCGCCGCCTCCCGCCGTTACACCCGCCGGTTCATCCCCACCATGGCCGCCTACGTCGTCCTCATCCTGGTCATCACCTACTTCTTCAAGCACCACCACCCCACCGGTCTCCTGGCATACTGCCTCGCCGTTCTGCCGGCCCTGCCCCTCATCGCGACCATCTTCATCACCGGCCTCTACCTCACCGAGGAGCAGGATGAGTTCCAGCGCACCATCCTCATCCAGTCCATGCTCTGGGGCATCGGCGCAACCCTCGCCGTCACCACCGTCTGGGGCTTCTTGGAGCATCTAGCCAACGTCCCCGCACTCGACATCACCTTGATCTACCCCGCCTTTTGGTTCTTCGTCGGCGTCGCCAATCCCATCATCAGCCGCCGCTACCGCTAGCCAGAAAGGAGCCCATCATGTTCAACAAAAACCTCAGCAAATTTCAACGCCGCTCCCTGCAGCTCTTCAGCTCCAGCATTCTGCTAACCGCTGGCCTCACCATGCTTACGCATGAACTCTTCCGCCACCACTCCAACCCACCCACCGGCCCGCTCGCCTGGATACTAGCCATCCTGCCCGCGCTGCCCTTCTTGGGAACCATCTATCTCTGTCTCCGCTACCTCGCCCGCGAAAAGGACGAGTTCATTCGTGCCCAGGTCTTACTCGCGCTGCTGCAAGGTGCCTTCCTCACCCTCGGCGCAACCGTCGTCTACACCTTCCTCCAGAACTACCTGGACATCCCCGCCCCACCCGCCATGGCCTATGTCGACCTTTTCCTCATCACCGCCATGGTCGCCCTCCGCATCCACCTCAGGAACAGCCAATGAACAACCGCCTCCGCATCCTCCGCGCCGAGCGCAACTGGTCCCAGGCCGACCTCGCCCAGAAGCTCGAGGTCTCCCGACAGTCCGTCAACGCCATCGAAACCGGCAAGTACGATCCCAGCCTTCCGCTGGCCTTCAAGCTCGCTCGCCTCTTCAGCACCACCATCGAGCAGATCTTCACCGACGAGGATTCAGATTCAGAAGCCCAGCCCTCATGACCCACGCACCCACACAAAAATTCGCAGTTTTGAAAGGGCGGGACTTTAGTCTCGCCGCAAAGCTCTCCAACGCAACGCGGCTTTAGCCGCCGAGGGAATGCCAGAATGTGAGCAGAACTTCCCGGGCACGCAAAGAATTCACCGTGACATCTGTCACATCCGTTCCATGACACACTTCACTACCAGCAACACCGCGCACCAGACACACTCATATCAGTCACACGCAACACCCAGGAGTTCCACCATGTACTTCGACTTCGACGCCTTCCGCTGCTATACCTTCCGCATCCTCTCCGCCATCGCCCTCGTCCTGCTCATCCTCTCTCTTATTGAGCCTGCCAGCGCGCAATCCCCAAACCCCAACATCACCGCCGCGCCAAACCGTTTCTCCGTCCTCATCCAGGGCCCAGCCGCCAGCCCCACCACGCAGGACATACTGCTCATCCCCGGCCTCGCCAGCTCCCGCGAAGACTACGCAGCCGAAGCCAAGTTCCTCGCCCCCACCTACCGCCTGCACCTCATCCAGCTCGCAGGCTTCTCCGGCGAACCCGCCGGCCCCAACGCCAGCGGTCCAATCCTCGCCCCAGTCGTAGCCCAGCTTCACAGCTACATCACCACGAACAAGATCCACCCCGCCGTCATCGGCCACTCCCTCGGAGGCCTGCTCGCCATGATGCTCGCCCAGGCCCACCCTGAAGACGTCTCGAAGCTCCTTATCATCGACTCCCTCCCCTTCTATGGGCTCGTCTTCAACCCGCAAGCCACCGTCGAAATGGTCGCCCCCCAAGCCAAAGCCATGGCCGAAACCATGCGCACCATGCCCGCCGACCAGTTCAACGCCACCTCCTCCATGACCGCCGCCATGCTCGTCACCGACCCCGCCGGCCTCAAGATTGTCCAGGCATCCTCCGCCTCCTCCGACCGCACCGTCTTCCTCAAAGCCATGCTCGAAGACCTCGCCACCGACATCCGCCCCTCACTCCCCACCCTCAAGACCCCCACCACCGTCCTCTACCCCTACAACCCCGCGCAAGGCCCCGAAGCCAACGTCACCGCCCTCTACACCAACGCCTACGCCACCGCACCCAACCTAAAGCTCATCAAGATCGACAACTCCCGCCACTTCATCATGTTCGACCAACCCGCCGCTTTCCACGCCGCCGTGCTGGACTTCCTGAAATAACTGGCCCAAAGCCGAGACCCTGCCCACCTTCACTGCACTCAGCGCAGAGGAGATGGACAGGGACATCGCACTCCATCAACTCTGCCGCTTGTACAGCTTTCGCCCCGCAACCATAGCCAGCAATCCTTCGCAGAACAGTCCCACCGATGCCGGCTCCGGCACCACACTTGGCCCGCTGACAGTTCCGCCGCCAATCGCCGTATAGCCCGTCGCTCCAATCACTCCGCCGCCAATCGCAAACCCTGTAGCTCCGGCGAACGCACCAATCCCTCCGGTAATCGTCAGCTTCTCGGTAAAGGGGCCCGTATTGGTGGCGAGTACGGCGGAGTCGTCCTCAAAGAAGAGCCCCGTCAGTGTGTCACCATCGGCGAAGTTGCAGCTGAAGATCCCGCTGCTCTGTCCCGTCGCAAAGTCCAGCGTGTCGTGCGTATGCAGCGAAGCCGGATTCCAGACAGAGTTATACCCAGGATTGCTGCTAAGGAAGGAGCCCGTAGCCAGACCATCCAGCATCAGCCCAGTACCGATGAACACCGGAGGTCCGGTGAGGCCGCCAACAAGGTTGTAGGTAAAGTCGACCGTAGAAGCGTGAGCCGGAACGCTTGCAATACAAGCAAGGATTGCAAGGCTCGCCGTAGTCATTGCCGTCTTAAGCATCGCCGTCTTCAGCATCAATTTGATTCGCATGGTGTAGTCCTCCGATGAGATAACCGGCCGTCCAGATCTGTCAGCCGGTTTCAATAGCGCCATCTCAACCCACACCATCCTCCCCGTCAAAGGAACTCCGCGTGAAGGCTTCGTGAACTGCCAAACTCATGTGGATCATGCCCTTAGCCAATGCCCGTGAACCCACAAAACTCAAGTGATAGACTCGGCTTCAATTCAGTCCTTTACGGCGTCGGGTGCCACCGTGTGCAGACACATACCGGAGTGGTCTATCAATTCGGCTCGTTCGAGGTAAACCCCACCTCCGGAGAACTCCTCAAGAACGGCAGACGCATCAAGCTGCAGGAGCAGCCCTTTCGCCTCCTCGTCGCGCTCCTCGACTCCCCGGGCGAGATCATCACCCGCGAGCAGCTCCGCACCCTCCTTTGGCCCGGCGACACCTTCGTCGACTTCGATGGCAGCCTCCGTGTAGCCGTTCGAAAGCTCAGAGAGGCCCTTGACGATGACGCAGAAAATCCTCACTACATTGAAACCTCCCCAAGCGCGGCTACCGCTTCCTCGTAGCTGAAGTCCGGCGGGTAGAAGCCGCTTCCCAGACTCAGGCCTCCCAGACCCAGGAATTACGCGACAATGCTGCACCCTCCAGCACCGGCGCAACTCCCCCTCAAAATGACAAGCCCGCTCCTCGACTCCTCTACGGCATCGCCGCCGCTATCGTAGTAGTTCTCTGCGCGGGCGCATTCTTCCTCTGGCAGCAGCGCACCCGTACCAAACCCCTCACGGACCAGAACATCCTCGTTCTCGCCGACTTCGCCAACACCACCGGCGACTCCGTCTTCGACGGAACCCTCCGCCAGGCGCTCGCCATCCAGCTGGACAGTCCCCTTTCCTCAAAATCATGGACGACGAGCAGGTGCAGCAGACCCTCCGCCTCATGAACATCTCCCCTGCGGCCCGCATCACCAACCCCATCGCTCACGACATCTGCATCCGCGACGCCGCAGCCGCTACTATCGACGGATCCATCACCAGTCTCGGTAAGAGCTACGTCATCACTCTCCAGGCCATAGCCTGCACCGGCGGCGCAACCCTCGCCCGCGAGCAGGTTCAGGCCGAAGACAAGGAGCACGTGTTGAACGTGCTGGGCAACGCCGCGACCGCCCTGCGCACCCGCCTCGGAGAATCACACACCTCCATCCAGAAACTCAATCGTCCCCTCGAAGCAGTCACCACCAGCTCACTCGACGCGTTGCAGAACTACACCCAGGGCTTCACCCTCCTCTCGCAAGGCCATTTCCTCGCCGCTCGACCGTTCTTCGAGCGCGCCATCGCCATCGATCCGGAATTCGCCTCGGCCAACTACTTCATCTCTCTTAGTTACAACAACGCAGGAGACACAGCCCAGGAGATCATCTACAAGAAAAAGGCCTTCGCTCTCATCGATCACGTCACCGAGTTCGAGCGCGAGTCCATCGCGGGTGGCTACTACGAGTCGACCGGCGAACTGGACAAAGCCATCGACGTCTATCGCCTCGGCAGCGAGAACTACCCCCGAAGCTGGCGCTTTCCAAACTTCCTCAGCGAAAACTACATGAACCTGGGAGACTTTGAGCAGGGACTCAAAGAAGGTCAGCTAGCCTCCCAGCTTCAACCCAACGCCGAACCGCCCTATCGGCGTCTGCTGGATGGTTATATGAGCCTCGATCGTCTGGCCGAGGCCAAGAAGGTCGCCGACGAATTGCATGTTCGCGGCATGGGTGGCGCCAGAATCCATCAGCGCTTCCTCGAGTTGGCCTACCTCGAAGACGATCAGCCAGCCGCTACTACGGAGATGCAATGGTTCTCAGGCAGGCCGGAAGAGTACCTTAGCTTCGGCCTGCAAGCCGCCCACCGCAACGTCCTGGGACAGCGCCGCGAGTCCGCTAAGCTCTACAAACGCGCAGCCGAAACCGCCCTGCGTCTCGGCCTCCGCGACGTCGCCGCCGGCTTTGAAGAAGCCGATGCTCGCGCCGACGCCCTGGTCGGCAACTGCACTACCGCCCACCATCTCGGCCGTCCCGCTCTGGCATTGGCACTCTGCGGCGAAACTGCAGCAGCCGAGAAGCTCGCCGCGCAAACCTCCCAGCTACTCCCCAATGGAACCATCTGGAACGCGGTCCAACTCCCGGGGATTCGCGCCGCCATCGAACTCCAACGCAACCAGCCCGCCAAATCCATCGAGCGACTCACCGCTGCCGCCCCTTACGAGCGCGCCTACCCGGAGGCCATCTACCTCCGCGGCCTCGCCTACCTCCGCCTCCACAAAGGTCCAGAAGCCGCAGCCGAGTTCCACAAAATCATCGACCACAAAGGCGCCAACTGGGCCGCGACCTGGCGCTACCCAAACTGGGGCCTCTACTACTCCATCTCCTACCTGGAACTAGCCCATGCATCCATACTCGCAGGCGACCCAGCCAATGCAAAGAAATCTTTTGAAAGCTTGTTCGCACTCTGGAAAGATGCCGACCCAAATCTTCCCATCCTCATCAACGCCAGAAAAGAATACGCAGCCCTTACCCCGTCCCACCCGCCGCCCGCCAACCCATAACTCTCATCCTCATCCCACACACCCGAGTGCCCACTCATGCGATGAAGTTGTTCAGTCTCATGACATGCTTTACAGGTTGTTATCAGTACATCCTTTACATCTGACTGTTATTGGTCTGGTGAGGTTTGTATGTCTTGGAGGCATGTTGGGGTGCAGGAGCAGCGAGTTGAGTTTGT
>JANYER010000127.1 GCA_025359825.1 Granulicella sp. | reverse complement strand
TATCGTGCGAAGCACGACCGCTCTCGTCCACACTCTCCCCAATCTCAACACTTCACCGATCTCCCGTTGAGGAAGGACACACGTTTACGTGTGTCAATAGAGAACCTCGCCGAAGGCGACACCGCTCTGCTCTGAACGCAGGATTCACTCCTGCCATTGCGGTTGTTCTCACCCTCACCCTCGCTCGCTTCTGCCCTTGCCCGACTACCTGCCATCCTCAGAATGCCGGCGACGAGCTCTCCTGTCCCACACCACAATCACTCCAGCACAAACCATCCCAAGCATCGGAATTAAACACAAGAACAGCCGGTAAATCTTCATCAGACACCCCCGTAAATCAAAAACTGGATGCAGAAACCGTTGGCCGCGCAACACTTCCATCTACCCATTATATCGTGTTACGATATAAAAATAAGAGGTCAGCATTGCCTGCAACAACCCAGCGCCACGACATCCAGCAACTCGCAAGGTTTCGTTACCAGATTCGCCGCTTCCTGCAATTCAGTGAACAAGCCGCCGCCGAAGCAGGTCTCCAGCCGCAACAGCACCAACTCCTGCTTCAGATCGCCGGAGCACCCGACGGAGCAGTAGTCACCATCAGCCACATCGCCGAGGTCATGGGTCTCCGTCACCACACTGCGGTCGAACTCAGTAAACGGTGCGAACTCGCAGGCCTCGTGCGTCGAACGCAAGATCCCGCCGATCGTCGCTGCGTCCTCCTGGAGCTGACTCCTCAAGGCAACGCCGCCCTCCGTCAACTCTCCCAGGTCCACGCGCAGCAGTTGCGCGAAATGGCTCCCACGCTGATTCAAGCCCTCACCCGCATCAAGAACTCGAAACTCTAAGCAGCATCGCGGGACTCAACCCGCCCACACGAAAAAAGGAAAAACCGTGCAGTCAGAACCCTCCATCCTCAGAGACTTCACCATCGACAAAAGAGTCTGGTTACTCTCCACCGTCTCGATCGCGATCGGCGTATGCGCCACCATGCTGGCCGTGCTGTTACTGCATTGTATCGCAATCTCGACCAATCTCTTTTACTACCATCGCTTCAGCAGCGCTGCCGTCTCTCCTGCCGGAAGCCCTCTCGGACATTGGATGGTCATCATTCCCGTCGTAGGCGGTCTACTCGTCGGCCTGATGGCGCGCTTCGGCTCCGACAAAATCCGCGGCCACGGCATCCCCGAAGCGATTGAGGCCATCCTGCTCCACCGCGCCAAAGTTGATCCAAAGATCGCTATTCTCAAGCCCGTCTCCGCAGCCATTGCGATCGGCTCCGGCGGACCCTTCGGCGCAGAGGGCCCCATCATCATGACCGGCGGAGCCGTCGGCTCGCTCATCGGCCAATGGCTACACGTTACAGACGCCGAACGAACCACACTCCTCGTCGCCGGTGCAGCAGCCGGTATGTCCGCGACCTTCGCCACGCCGGTCGCAGCCATTCTCCTCGCCGTCGAACTCCTGCTCTTTGAGTGGAGACCGCGCAGCCTGGTGCCCGTCGCCTTCGCCAGCGCCACCGCAGCGCTCCTCCGGGTGTATTGGTTGGGGGCAGGCCCGCTCTTTCAGATGCCCACGATCACCGCCACCCCCGGCATCTCGTTCTCCATCGGTGCACTCTTCCTGGGGGCTCTCCTTGGTCTGGTCGCTGCCGCCATGAGTCGTATGATGTATGCCTTCGAAGATCTCTTCGAGCATCTTCATCTCCACTGGATGTGGTGGCCAGCCATCGGCGGCATCGGTATCGGTTTAGGCGGACTCTTCTTCCCGCGCGGCCTCGGCGTCGGCTATGACAACATCGCAGAGCTCCTCCGCGGCAACGCCTCCATGGCCCTCATCCTCGGCATCCTGATTGCAAAGTCGCTTATGTGGGCCTTCTCACTCGGCTCCGGAACCTCCGGCGGCGTCCTGGCGCCGCTCCTCATGATCGGTGGAGCGGTCGGCGCCTTGGCGGGCCACCTGGCTCACGCCCCCGTGGAGATGCAGGCGCTCTGGGCGCTCATCGGCATGGGTTCCATGCTCGCCGGTGCCTTGGGTGTGCCACTCACCGCTATCCTCTTCAGTCTGGAGGTCACCCACTCCATGTCCGCCTTACTTCCGTTGGCCATCGCCTGCATGGCGTCGTACCTGGTCACTGCTCTCCTTATGCCTCGCTCCATCCTCACCGAAAAGCTCAGCCGCCGAGGCTACCACCTCACGCGCGAGTACGGTGTCGATCCGCTGGAGCTGGTCCTGGTCAAAGAGGTCATGTCACCCCTCCCCGCCGGTGCTGCCGCCCTCTCTGTCTCCACCGTGGTGACCTACGCCGATACCACCACCCGAGGCGCCGCAGAGATCATGGCCAGCGAGGGTCTCGAAACCATCCCAGTCATAGACCGCACCACCGGCCAGCCCTGCGGTGAGCTCTCCCTCAGGGATCTGCTCAGCGGAAGAGGACGCTCCATAGAACGTGAAAACGAACGCCTCCGGCTCTTCAACTATGTCCCTCCAGAACTGGGGGGCCACAATTGAACGAAATTTCATTGATTGGAGCGGACTATCTTGAGGAGCGGTACCCATCCGGGCTGTAGGCCCGCGTTACGATAGCCTGGGGCAAAGCCCCAGGTTCTGAACGACCTCGAGCTCCTTTCCGCTCTGCCGAAGGCAGGAGTGTAGTCCGAAGGACGAACGACAGAACTATCGCTTTTCTATTGCCTCTCCACTAATCCAAAACTATTTTTCGCGAAAACCCTCAGCAAAATCGCATGTCAAGCCCCCAACGCCTCTTTAAATCGTGCAAACTACACAAAAGAAATCACATGCAGCTCAAGAATAAATGAGTATTTAGTTATGGTGCACCACGTACAATTGACATAGAGATCAAAACAAAGACCCCAGCCAACGCTGGGGTCTTCCCGTTTAAGCTCGAAATCGCTCGTAACTCCTGTATCTGCACGATTTTAGCCGTAAGTCCTTTGTTTGCACGATTTTGGAGGGATGAAGATCCTCTAACATGCTGCAACCAAACGGCTTACCCAAAAGACCCCCCGGGGGGGGGTACCCCTCCCAGAAAATAGGAAGCCATATGCAATATTCACTCTGCCGCCATATCAAGACAAAGGGCACACAGTGCCAATCCCCGTCGCTAACAGACCAGCCGTACTGCTACTTCCACACCACCCTCCACCAGCGTCACGCCAACTATCGTTACACAGAGGCCACCCGCGGCTATCTCCTCCCCGGCCAGCATATTGAACTCACCGCCCTGGAAGATCGCGAGTCCGTGCAGGTCGCCCTCTCCGTTGTTATTAACGCCCTCGCCACCGGACGTCTCGATACCAAACGTGCCACCGCCCTCCTCTACGGCCTGCAACTCGCCGGCGGCAACGCCCGTCACCTCCTCAAGCCCTACTCCCCCGACGTGATCCTCTCCCATCAGTCTGATACCGAAGGTCTGAACCTCGCACCAGCCGGAGCCACCATCGATATGTAAGGAGACAATGCGGATGATGACGCCATTTTATTAAGAAGCAAGCGTAAATCAGGGGCTTTTGCTTCTAGGTAACCCAAGGCTTCAGCCTTGGGCCTCTCAGGTCCGATAAGTAATTGGGCTTTAGCCCCTGGGGTATGCCTTCCTGTCGTGCGGAACGTCGATTACTGTTCCTCCGATAAATCCCACCCACCCGCCAACTTGCCCAACCACCAGCCCTGCTCTAATCTGGAGAGAACCATGTATGAAGACTTTCAAGTAACCGACCGCTGGACCGACGAGCTCCTCCACTGCACCTGGAAGGGCACCGTCGTCGCCATCGCGACCCGCCACGCCGACGCCACTGACATCCGCTTCGCCGTCAACGGCCGCCCCGTCTGGATCGCCATGCCCAACCTCGCCTGGGTTGAGCAGAAGCGTCGCACCGGCTACGTCATCACCGACTACCTCGCCGCCCAGACCGCCGGTCGCTACCTCAAGGCAGCCATCGAGTCCGGCTACGATAACGGTCGCGAGATGTACACCATGACCGTTGAAGAAGTTCTCGAGCACGCCGACGCCGTCGTCCGCGAAGCAGGCAGCACCACCAAGCTCCCCAGCCTGCCCGTCATCAACGACGACATCAAGCCCGAGAAGTTCCTCGGCCACCTCCCCGGAGACCCCGGCTCCGCCGCCTACTTCGGCACCGCAGAGCCTACCTCCAACGACAAGGCCACCATCTACCCCGAGTCCCACGCAGCCCCCGAAACCCTCACTCGCCCCTAAGTCGATCGAGTCAATCGATCTAAAGGTCGGCTCGTTCTGTTTTCCGCCGTAAGGTACAAAGTGTTCTGAGCGCTGGAGGCGCGTCACATACCAGCCCAGTCCGAAGGGCTGGGTTACGGAACCACCGAAAGAATAGAGGGCTGTAAGCCCGACACAAAAGGCCGGCAAAGCCTAAAAGTTGGGTTCGGCCGGCCTGGGCTGCAAAGGAAGGCTTAAATGTTTCTCCACACGCTGACCATCGAGCGGATCGACGAGCAGGGCATCGCCCACCCTTGTCCGATCCGCCACCTCGACTCCTTCAGCATGAGAAACTTCACCAACGACGCCATCTTCGACGACACCCTACCCATCGCCGACGGCCTCCTCGAAGTCGGCAACCGGGTCCCCCTCGAAAAACTGGCCGAGAAGATGGAAGACTGGTTCCGCCGCAAAAGCTACCTCGCTGCCAACGAAAAACTCCGCATCTCGAAGCACTAGCTTCAAGATGCGGAGTAACGGAAGCAAAGGTGCAAAAGCAGTCTCCCCTTTTGCCTCGAGTCGAACGTTTCGCATGTGCGGATTGTGCGGTCTTCTAAGCGCTGAAGGCGCGACACAGAGTGCAGCCACTACCCTCCAAAGGACTAGAATTACTCCACCAGCGTCTTCAAATCCAGCACGAAGCGATACTTTACATCGCTCTTGATCACGCGCGTCCACGCCTCATCCAGCTTGTCGAAGCTTGTCATCTCGATGTCCGAGACGATGTTGTGTTCGCCGCAGAAGTCCAGCATCTCCTGCGTCTCTTTGATTCCACCAATCATCGAGCCAGTAAAGTGACGCCGAGCGATTACCGAGAACGCCTGAATGGAAAGCGGAGTCTCCGGAACGCCAACCGTGCAAAGCGTTCCATCGCGCTTCAGCAACGAGAGATACGGATTCACATCGTGAGGAGCCGAGACGCAGTCCAGGATGAAGTCGAAGCTCGCAGCATGTTTTGCTGCCCAGCCCTCTTCCGTCGTCAGGATCACCTCGTCTGCACCCAGCTTCTTTGCATCCTCGATCTTGCTCGTCGAAGTCGTGAACTGCACTGTGTGCGCGCCGAACGCATGGGAGAACTTCAACGCCATGTGTCCAAGTCCGCCAAGTCCGATGATGCCGATCTTCTTGCCCGGACCAGCCTTCCAGTGCTTCAGCGGCGAGTACGTCGTAATACCCGCGCACAACAGCGGAGCAGCAGCCGCAGGATCCAGGTTCTTCGGCACGGTCAGCGCAAACGCCTCATCCAGCACGATGTGCTCGCCGTAGCCACCGAACGTCAGGTTGCCGTTCTTGTCCTTGGAGTTGTAGGTAAACACAGTCGCCTGCTTGTCGCAGTACTGCTCTTCACCCGCTTTGCACGATTCGCAGGTGCGACACGAGTCGACCATGCAGCCAACCGCAGCGATCTCGCCGACCTTGAACTTCTTCACCGCCTCGCCAACGCTGCGCACGACACCCACGATCTCGTGCCCCGGAACCATCGGGTAGATCGCATTGCCCCACTCATTCCGCGCCTGGTGAATGTCGGAGTGACAGATGCCGCAGAACTGGATGTCGATAAGGATGTCGTTCGGGCCCGGATCGCGATGCTCGTAGGCGAAAGGGGCAAGCGGCGTAGTCGCGGACTGAGCCGCATAACCATTGGTAGCAATCATGAGAGATCTCCTGAGAAGGTTGAAATAAAAATGGGAGAGTTAAGGACTCATGACATTGGATGCAAACCGCGCAAGCTCGATGCAACGCCTGCGCGGACTGACATCAACAATTTATTCGTCGTAATGCAGCAGGCTGAACACATCGTACTCAGGGAACTTCGCACGTCCCTTGAGGAAGTCCAGCTCGATAGCGAACGCCAGACCGGCAATGTCGCCGCCCAGTTGCCGCACCAGCTGCACCGTTGCCTGCATCGTTCCACCCGTAGCCAGCAGATCGTCCACAATGATCACGCGCTGTCCGGGCTGGATCGCATCCAGATGGATCTCCAGCGAGTCGGTGCCGTACTCGAGATCGTAGTTCACCCGCGCCGTCGGCGCTGGCAGCTTCTTCGGCTTCCGCACCGGCACAAAGCCAGCGTTCAGGCGATACGCCAGCGCCGGCCCGAAGATGAAGCCACGTGCCTCGATGCCCAGCACCAGGTCGATATCCTTGCCGATGTAGTACGCAGCTAGCGCGTCGATCAGCTGGGCAAAGCCAGCCTTGTCTTTCAGCAACGTAGTGATGTCGTAGAACAGGATGCCAGGCTTCGGAAAGTCAGGAACCGTACGAATCAGCTCCTTCAGCGGCTCACAATTAATAGGCTTCGTCATGTTCTTACCAGGCTCCTTCAATCTCAAATGTTCCAAGCTGTGCGGCTTCGGATTCGGCCAGCTCATGTTCCACAACAGCATCCACCCGACTGCCGCGCGAACCTTTATTCAGCGCAACGTTCAACTCCGCCAGCAACGCATCCTCGCCCGCGGCAACAATCTCAACATGGCCCTGATCGGTGTTCTTCACCCAGCCGCGCAGGCCAAGCTCAGCGGCTTCACGATGGACAAACCACCGGAATCCAACTCCTTGAACCCTGCCCTTCACGAGGTAGTGAGCGACCATAGCGGATGTCTAAGCTCGGCTGACGTACGAGCCTTCAGCGGTATCGACGCGGATCTTCTCGCCTTCATTGATGAAGGCAGGAACAGCAACTACGAGACCCGTCTCCATCTTGGCAGGCTTGGTGACCGACGACGCGGTCGCCGACTTGATGCCCGGTTCCGTCTCCACCACGGTCATCTCGATGATTCCGGGAAGATCGATACCAACTGCCTTGCCATCATAGAAGCTCACATCGATGTTCAGGTTCGGGATGAGGTACTCCACGGAGTCGCCCAGCGTCTCACGCTTCAGCACGGTCTGCTCGAAGGACTCGTCCATGAAGTAGTAGTCGTCGCCGTCGTTGTACAGAAACTCCATCTTGATCTCGTCTACGCGGATGCGATCGATGGGATCGGGCGAGCGGAACCGCTCGATGAACATGGCTCCAGTACGGACGTTGCGCAGCTTAGCCTGGATAAAAGCCCGCAGGTTGCCCGGCGTCCGATGCTCCACGGAGAAGACCATGTGGAGATCGTTATTGTGCTTGATAATCATGCCCGGGCGCATCTGCGTTGCAGGAATCGACATAGAAGGAGGACCTCGAATCGTACTGATATTCAGCTGTATCTCTAAGCTGGGTCGCGATCAGCAGAGGGCGCACGAGAGGAAGCCCGACTGGATGACAACCCTACGATTGTAGCGCAGCCTGTAGCGCAGCCTGTAGCGCAGCCGCTCTGCTAGCTTCCGCCGAAGATGCGCTTGAAGAAGCGCCCAATGCGATGGACGATATCGGTACCGGACGGTGGAGCAGGCGGCAGCGGCGCCTCCGCGCGGACCTCAGCAGCCGCTTTGGCTGGAATCGCGCTCGCAGCAGGAGTCACTGCCGCCGGTGCCGCCAAACTGGGACTTGCTGGCAAAGCCGCAGCGCCTGAGGTAGAAGTTCCGCTGGAAGCAGCCGAGCCAACACCTGATCCGCCGGGCCCCGGACCGATGGATGGATTGCTTGCCGCCTCTGGTGTCGCTGGACTATAGCTGAGAGTCGTTGCAACTTGGGTATGAATATCTCCAGCAGAGACCGCAGGAACCGCCGGTGCCGGAGCCAGACCCTGACTCACAGCGGCAGGGAACGGATGCTGTTCTGCAGCTTGCTTTGGAGCAACAACGCTCCCAGGCAACGCCGGAGTTGCTGAGGTAACGCCAGCGTCCGCTACCGAAACCACGGGAACTGGCGGGCAGCCGCAGGGCGAGGTCTCACGGTCGACGATTTCCTTGAGGCTGCCGTGCTCGAACATCACGTGCTGGCCACTGTGAAGCTCGTAGCTGGACTCACCAAACTGGTCAGCGACTCGAAGTAGCGGGGCGTTTGGACCGCGATTCTCAACGCAAGTATCACCGTTACGAGTGACGCGCAGACGGAGATCGAGCGGGCCGGAGTTCTGGATCGAGAAGCGTAGATCGGGCGTAAGGACGACATCGCTGGCGGTGACGGTGGTCTGGACTTCGATGGCACCGCGATCCAGCGCCAGCATCAGCGGCTGGTTGGCCGTAGCCGCCTTGCCAGCCGTCACGTGCAGTCCGCTGGTGGCGCAGACCAGCACCTTGCCGCCGCGGCCCAGAGCGACCTCTGCGGTGTGGTCCTTGGCGGTGATGGTCGTGCTGCCAACCAGCACGGCTCGGCCGTTGGTGATCTCGAGCGCGCCAGCGACGGTCGCGTCCTGTATCCCCACGGTACCGATGGACTGCTGTGCCATGGCAATGCCCGCTGCATCGGCCAGAAGCGCGAATTGAGCTAGAGCGAGGAAGAAGGGACGAGCAGCCATAGCGACTCCGTGGGGCGCTTCCTACAGGTTGAGGAAGTTCTGGATGATCTGCTTCCCGTGAACGGTAAGGACGCTTTCGGGGTGGAACTGCACACCCTCGATGGGCAGGGAACGGTGACGCAGCGCCATGATGGTCTCGCCGTCCGCGGTGCGTGCGGAGATCTCTAGCTCTTCCGGCAATCCATCCTTCGAGACGATGAGCGAGTGATAGCGGGTGCAGGTCATGGTCGACGGGATGCCGGTGAAGATGGTCTTACCATCGTGCTCGACCTCGCTGGTCTTGCCATGCATCAGCTTGGGTGCGCGGACGACGTTTCCGCCGAAGGCCGCTCCGATAGCCTGATGGCCGAGGCAGACACCGAGGATGGGGACTTTGGCCGCAGCGGCAGGTCCTGCGAAGTGCTGGATCAGTGCGATGCTGATGCCTGCATCCTGCGGCGTGCACGGCCCGGGAGAGATGAGGATGCGCGACGGCTTCATCGCTTCGATCTCCTGCGGCGTGACCTCGTCGTTGCGGCGGATGACCATCTCGGCACCGAGCTCGCCCATGTACTGGACGAGGTTGTAAGTGAAGGAGTCGTAGTTGTCTAAGACGAATACCATGGCTGTTTCCTGATTCTACGCTGGGATTCTAAGTGCCAGTTCGCCCTGACGCCGGGCGGGCAGCACGGGGCCTTCGGCAGGACCTTCGTGCTGTGTTGGACGCTTCGCGTTAGACGACTGACTTAGCCGCGGGCCTTCTCGATTGCTCGGACTACCGCTCGGGCTTTGTTGCCGCACTCCTCGTATTCTTTTTCGGGGACGGAGTCGGCTACGATGCCTGCGCCGGCCTGGATGTGACCCTGTTCGCCGTCCATGAAGAGAGTGCGGATGGCGATGCACGAGTCCAGATTGCCTGAGAAGTCGGCGTAGAGGATGGAACCGCCGTAGACGCCGCGACGCGCGGGTTCGAGTTCTTCGATGACCTCCATGGCGCGGATCTTGGGCGCGCCGCTGAGCGTGCCGGCAGGGAAGCAGGCCTTGAAGGCGTCGATCGGTGCAAGCTCGGAGCGAAGCTGGCCTTCGAGAGCGCTGACCAGGTGCATGACGTGGCTGTAGCGCTCGACGAACATCAGATCTTTGACTCGTACTGTGCCGAACTCGCTGACACGACCGACGTCGTTGCGACCAAGGTCTACTAGCATGATGTGTTCGGCGACTTCCTTCTCGTCGGCGCGGAGATCAGCTTCCATGGCGCGGTCTTCGACTTCGTCGGCGGAGCGCGGGCGAGTGCCGGCGATGGGGCGATATTCTACGGTGCGTCCGTGGACGCGGACGAGCAGCTCAGGTGAGGAGCCGACGATGTGGGCGAGTGTATTGACCTTGCGCTTGGCGGCTTTGGGTTTGGCTGACTCTGTCTGCTGGTCGAAGCGGAGGAAGTACATATATGGCGAAGGGTTGATGATGCGGAG
>JANYER010000119.1 GCA_025359825.1 Granulicella sp. | reverse complement strand
TGCAGTGTTGGCCGCTGCCCCGGCTGACGCCGCACCTCAATCTCCTTCCAGCTCACCCCCCGGCTGATTCCGGTCCCCAACGCCTTCGCGCCGGCCTCTTTAGCCGCGAATCGAGCTGCGAAGCTCTCCGAGGAGTTCTTCTTCTTGGCCTGACAGTAAGCGATCTCCCCGGGCGTAAAGACCCGCTCCAGAAATCGCTCCCCAAACCGGGCAAGGCTCTCTTCAATCCGCGCAATCTCAATTAAGTCTGTCCCAACTCCCAGAACCATCCAAAACCCCCACTCCCATCGTATCCATAATGCAGTCCAAAGAAACTACTGCCACAAGATCTCTCAGCAGCCCAACCGTCACGTGACTCCCGTTCCTGAACTCCATCACGCAACCCAAGGCGCCCTCCGATGAACACACAGAGCACGACACTTCAAACCACGGCGGCCTACACCCTCATGCAATCAGTCGACATCCAGAGCTTCAGCTACGAAGCCCGCGCCTCTGTACTCCCCACACTCACCGCGTCCTTCAGCGACTGCGGCGGCTGGGTGCTCGACCGCAAGACCCTCTCCCCCACCACCATCGAGTTCCGCATCGAGATCCAGCTCCGCTCCGTCCTCGACCTCTACGCCGCCCTGCTCTCCGCCGGCATCGAGCTCACCCGCGGCGCCCACATCACCTTTACAGACCTCTGCACCTGCCGCAAACATCTCCGCACCACCGCCGACCTCGGTCAGGTCGTGGCCTTGCGTATCGAGATCAGCTTCCTCGAAGACGTCACCCTTCACTCCCTGCTCGCCACCCTCTGCCCACCCGCCTGAATTACCGCCCCAGCTCCACCACCGTTCGCCGGTGCAGCCAGCTATCCGAATCCCCAATCACCAGCACTCCCGGCTGCCAACGGCCATGCGTCAGGACTAATCCCAATCCACTCGCATCCCCAGCCACTTTAAAGACCGGCTCGCTGACCATCGTGCCTCCCGCCTCCACCTTGGCGCTAAGCCGATTCCCACTCACCCCTTTGGACTCCTCCCACCGCCGCCCCTGCTCATCCACCAGGTACGCCCGAATCAGTCCCTCACTCTGCGTTCCGCTGCGTCCTTTATTCTTCACCCGCACCGCCACCCGAATGAGCCGGCTACCATCCCCGGCCTGATTCTTGCCCAGAAAACGCGGAACCTCATCCACGCCCGTCACCGCAAAACACATCTCGTCGTAGCACTGCGCCTGCCCAAGGGCCAGTCTCCGCTGTGGCTGTTTCAAAGAGACCCCCACCAGCACCGCCAGGTACACCACCCACACCGCCGCAACCCACGTCAGCCCCTTCACCGCCTTGGCTCTATCCCCGCGCACCAGCGAGACACCCATGCCAAACGTCCCCACGACTGTCCAGCCCAACAACCCCTCCATCAACAACTCCCGCACGTCCATTCGCTCCTCAATCTCCGCAACCAGCCCGGAATGCTTCTCTCAAGCCCGCAGTTGCTCCTCTCAAGATAGACTTAATCCCAGACTATGAACCCGATTATCATCGCCCAGGACCTTGGCAAGACCTATCGCTCCGGCAAGCTCGAAGTCCCAGCCCTCCGCAACGTCAGCTTCTCGGTCGAACCCGGTGAGTTCGTTGCCATTGTCGGCCCTTCCGGCTCGGGCAAGTCCACCCTCTTCCATATCCTCGGCGGCCTCACCCCAGCTACCTCCGGCTCCGTCACCATCGAAGGTACCGATTTCTCCAAGCTCTCCGACGGCGAACGCACTAAGATGCGCCGTGCCCGCATCGGTTTCGTCTTCCAGCGCTTCAATTTGCTGCCAACCTTATCCGCCATGGGGAACATCGAGATCGCCCACGACATCGCCAACCTCGGCGCAAGCCCTAAGCGCCCCCTCGACAAATCTCTCCTCGATCACCTCACCGCCTTGCTCGGAATCGATGGCCGTCTTGAACATCGCCCCAACGAACTATCCGGCGGAGAACAGCAGCGCGTTGCCATCGCCCGCGCCCTCATCACCCGCCCATCCATCGTCCTGGCCGACGAGCCCACCGGCAACCTGGACACCAAGAACTCCGACGCCGTCCTCAACATGCTCCGCACCTCCAGTCGCGAGCTCAACCAGACCGTCCTCATGATCACCCACAACCCCGCGGCCGCTCAGATCGCCGACCGCATCCTCACCATGCGCGACGGCCAGATCACCGGCATCGAAACCGTGCAGCACGCTTAGGTCTCCATCCGCGTAAAGGAGTTCCATGCCCTGGTATGAACTCGAAAGCCCCAGCGATCCCCGCCTCGACGAGCTCGCCCGCCAGTACAACCTCCACCCGCTTCATATCGAAGACGCCCGCACGCCCGACGAGGCCGTCAAGGTCGACTCCACTCCCAACTACACCTACGCTGTTCTGAAGCCCGCCAGCCTCCAGCCCGATCCCGAAACCCCCGGCCAGACTATCCTCCGCTTCACGCCCATCGACATCTTCGCCGGCAAAGACTTTCTCATCACCATCTCCGACCCCACCTGTCCCACAGCCCGTGAAGCGCTAGCCCGCGCTCGCCGCGATGGCAGCGACGACAACCCCGGCAAGCTCCTCTACCTCATCCTCGATACCATCGTCGACCTCTACTTCCCGGCCATCGACAACTTCGACGACCGCATCGACCTCCTCGAAGACCAGGTCATCGACCAGCCGTCCCCCACCGTCTTGCAAAGCGTCTTCGCCATTAAGCGCGAGCTCATCGACCTGCGCCGCGTCCTGGTCAACACCCGCGACGCCTCACTGCATCTGCAACGTGATCCAAACTCCATCATCGACGGCGAGCACCAGCCCTATATCCGCGATGTCTACGACCACGTAGCCCGCCTGCTGGACTCGGTCGAAACCCAACGCGACCTGCTCAACAACACCTTGGACATCTATCTGTCGTCGGTCGCCAACCGCACCAACGAAGTGGTCAAAGTCCTCACCGTCGTGGGCACCATCGCGCTGCCTGCCCTCGCAGTCTCCAGCATCTTCGGCATGAACCTCCACGGCCTCCCCTTCTCGGACGCGCCTCACGGCGCAGCCATCGTCGGAGGCATCACCGTAGCCCTCACCGTAGCCTTCCTCCTTATCCTCCGTAAATTCCGCTGGCTTTAGACCGCGCAAAGCCCAGTCGGAGTCGCAGCGATGCGGCTTGCCATCGCGAAGCTTTTAGCGCGACCGCGTAAACATCACGGTAATCGTAGTCATCAAAAAGACCGGCTGCCCATTCAGCAGATAAGGCTTGTACGTCCACTGTTTCACCGCATTCAGCGCAGCCCCCCGCAGCATCTCGGGCCCAGACATGACCTTAAAATCGACGACCTTCCCCTTGTCATCGATCTTCGCCGCCATCACAACGGCTCCTTCGGTATCCCGCGCAGCCCAGGGATATTCAGGCTGCACCTTATGCAGAATCAGCCCAGCCATCACCCCGCTCGATATGCGCACTGGACGCTCCGCACTCCCCGGCACACCCAGCGGAGCTACGACAGGCGGAGTCGCCTCCTGGGCTGCCGGGGCCTGCCCCAGTACTGCTGCTGAGCTACTTAACAGCAGCGCCATCATCGCTACACGAACCATTCTTACCATAGCTCCTCCTGGTTGTTACTCCGCTGACTTCGCGTTGCGCTCGCCTTCATAGGCAACAATACACGCGGCGCATTCCGTCTCTCGGATTGAAGGCCGCACGCTCCGACTTCGCACCCATTGCGTCCTAAATTCAAACCATCGGCATCTTGTTCATCGCACCAATAAAGCCTCACCCACCCCCTGTGGTTCGCGCATCACACGGTCTAAAGTTGGGCTGTCTTACTTCTGAAATTCAGTCCGCCACAGATGCAATTTAGAACGCCTAAGGAGATTCACATGACCGACTACCGCGTACACCCGGGCGAAGCCACGGAAGATCAGGTAACAGCTGCCATCGAAAAATTCACCTCGCAGATTCCTTCCAGCGTTTACTTGGGCGCTGCGCTCGCCTCCATGGCCGTCTCCGTGGCCTTCAAGGCACAGAAGAAGACTGACATGGCGCTCTTCATCGGCCAGTGGGCCGCACCCTTTCTCATCCTCGGCCTCTATAACAAGATGGTGAAACAACACGGCTCCGACGCCACAACCAGCCCCGTCCTCCACGCGTCCCACGAATAACACCACTCAGTCGCAAGAATCAGTCGCAAGAAACAGAAAGCCCCGGCCGCAACCGGGGCTTTCTTGATGGATGCAGGACTACCAGAGCACTCCAGCTACAGGCTTCTCCGCCTCCGGTAATTCCGTCTCGCCGAGTAGTTGCCGCAGGTTGATCTCAATGCCACGAGTGATCGACGTCAGCGGCACGTCATAGATCGTATTGTCGAAGGGGTCTTCCAAGTCGCGTCCAATCTTATCCAGCGCCAGAAAAATAAACCCTACCAGCGTCGAACCCAGCGGCGTAAACCAGCCCATGCTCGTCACCAGCGCCAGCGGCAGCAGCACGCAATAGATCTGCACAAACAGTTGCGGAAAGTAGTCGTACTGCTTCGGCATCGGGGTGTTCTTAATCCGCTCCGTTCCACCCTGCGCATCCGCCAGGTCATTCAGACTCTCATCCATCGCCCGCCACTGCATTGGGTCCGTCCATCCGCGCTCCAGGCAATCATCCAGCAGCACGCTCATGCGCTGCTGGATGGCCAGCGGAACGTTCTTCTGCACGCTCAATGCCTCCAGTTCCGACGCATTCAGCCCGGCGCTCTCCAGCATCGGCGTAAGCTCCCACCACGGCTTCACATCGCGCAGATGGTAGCGAAGTGCATGGACATACGCGATCTGGTGGTACACCATGTGCCGCTGCATCTGCTTCAGCTCTGCCACCTCACCCGCAGAGCGTACCCGCATCCCCGTCAGCACCTGTCTCGCCCAGCTCCGCGAATTGTTCACTACCGAACCCCACAACGTCCGTGCCTCCCACCAGCGTGAGTATGCAGAGTTGTTCCGGAACGCCAGGATAATTCCGATCGCCGAACCATACAGCGCCAGCGGAATATGCGGCAGCGCCACCCACTCCCAGTGCAGCGCCTTGTACGCCAGCACCACCACCAGGTCGAAGCACGCCAGCGACAGCAGGGGCAACCCCACATACTGCAGCATCCGTTTTACCTGGGGGCTCTTGGGTACGATCACGCCGTCGCTCCTCCAGCACCTGCACCAGCCGATACCACCGGAACAAACGCCTTATTGCCTTCCTCGCAGATCCGTACCCCGCCACTGCCGATGTCATACACCCAGCCGGAGATGGTTAGTTCATCCTTCGCCATCGCACCTGCCACGGAGGGATGCGTCCGCAGATGTTGCAACTGCAGCAGCACATTCTGTTCCGTCAAACGGCGCATCAAATCACTTTGCTTCTCATCCTTCACCGCCAGAGCATTCGCCACGCTCAAGGCGGCATGCCCATTCTTAAGCCAGTTCTCCACCGTAGGCATCCTCGCCACTGCCTCCGGGTTTAGCAGGCCCTTCATCGCGCCGCAGTCCGAGTGGCCACACACCACGATATGCTGCACGCCTAAAGCCGAGACCGCATACTCCACCACCGCGCTCACGCCTCCCAGCATCTCGCCGTACGCCGGCACCAGGTTGCCGATATTGCGTGTCACAAACAGCTCGCCCGGCATGGAGCTGGTGATTGTCTCCACATCGATCCGCGAGTCCGCGCACGCAATAATCAGCGCACTCGGCCGCTGCGGAGTACTCGCCGCCAGGATGTACTTCTCCTCATGGCCAGGATAGATCTCTGTCTGAAACTTCCGTACGCCCGCCTTCAACTTATCCAAAACCGCAGAACTCATAGACTCTCTCCTAAAACGTACTTTAAGACTTCCACTTAATATTGCAGCCAATGCTGAATCGCTGGTTCGGGTCGGGTCTCTTGCCGGCAATCACCTCATCCATCGCCTTACGCAGGTCCTTGCCGGTCACCGGCAGATCGTTCCCGCCGCCGCTCGCCCGCTGCGGACGCGCATCATCCAACTGCCCCCGGTACACCAGCTTCATCTCTCCATCGAACAGAAAGAAGTCTGGCGTACACGCCGCCTCATACGACTGCGCAACCTCCTGCGTTGCATCGAACAGGTAAGGGAAGCGGAAACCCAGTCGCGTCGCCTGCTCCTTCATCGACTCCGGCCCATCCTGCGGATACTCAAGGATATCGTTCGAGCTGATCGCCGCAATCCCGATTCTGCCTTCGTAGTCCACTCCGATGCGCGCCAACTCCTGCTCCACATACTGCACATACGGACAATGCACGCAGATAAACATCACCAGCAGTCCCTTGGTCCCGGCCGCCACATCGTCGCGACCCACGGCCTTGCCCGAGACCACATCCACCAGCTCAAACGCCGGTGCCACCGTCCCCAACTCCACCATCGCCGACTGTGTCTTCGACATCCTGTACCTCTCCGCAATCCCCGTTCGCCAAAACCTACCCGCTACGGATCGTCACTCCCTATTCTAAGTCCCTACGCGGCACTGGCGCCGTTCCCGTCACTCTTGGTTAGAATGGGGTGCATGTTCATCCACATGTTCTTCTTTCGTTGGCAGCCGGGCGTAACTGAGGCGCAAAAACAGCGCGTCTTCACCGAAGTTGGCGCCCTGCAGTCCCAGATCCCGGGCATTCTCGATTCTGCCGTCGGCTTCAACACCTCTCCCCGCGGCCAGGGCTACGAATTCGGCGGCATGATGAAATTTACCGACCGGGCGACCTTCGAGGCATACAACGCGCACCCCGTCCACCAGCAACTCCTTAGCTGGCTCTTGCCCCTGATTGATCCGCTTGAAACCGACTTCGAGCTCTGAAGCCAATCCCCGCTGCCTCTATGCTCCCCACTCGTACCCTCGCCGGCGGTCGCACCAAGCAGCACGCCCTCCCTCGCGGACCGAACAATCTGCCTCTCTGCCGTTGGTGCGAGCTCGAGATTCTTGCCAAGCGCCGCCGCACCTTCTGTTCCGACTACTGTGTCCACCAATGGCGTCTGCGCACCGACCCCGGCTACCTCCGTGATCAGGTCTTCGCCCGCGACCGCGGCATCTGCTCCGCCTGTCAGGCCGACACCCTCGCCATCTACAACGCCCTTAAACGCGCCCGCGGCCCCGCCCGCATCGCCGGCCTCAGCCTGTACGGGATGAAGTCCATCACCGCCCGCCGCTCCCTCTGGGATGCCGACCACATCCGTCCCGTAGCTGAGGGCGGCGGCCAGTGCGACCTCGATAACCTCCGCACCCTCTGCCTGCCCTGCCACCGCGAAGCCACCGCGCAACTCAAGCTCCGCCTGCGACTCATCCGCCGCTCCATGTAATCCCGCTCCATGTAATACTACTTGTCACCAAGCCCCAAAAAAACCAAGCAGCAGGAGCCCCTCTGTGAGCCTTCGCCGCCCCATCGCCCTCGCCGCTCTTTTTGCCGTCACCCTCGCTCCCGTTCTAAGCGCCGCCCCCTACACCCCCGCCAAAGGCTCCGAGATCCTCTGGGACAAGTACGGCGTCCCACACCTCTACGCCAAGTCCTCCGCCGATCTCTTCTTCCTCTACGGCTACGCCCAGGCCCAGGCCCACGGCAACCTTCTCGTCCGCCTGTACGGTGAGTCCCGAGGCCGCGCCGCCGAGTACTTCGCCAACCCCACCACCGGCGACGCCAAGGCCGAGACCGACGCCGACATCAAGTCTGACACTTGGGTGTGGACCAACTCCATCCCGCAGCAGTCCGAGACCTGGCTCAAAGCTCAGCCCCCCGAGTTCCGCTCGTACCTCGAAGCCTTCGCCGCCGGCGTCAACGCCTACGCCGCCAAACACCCTGAAGCCCTCTCCGAAGAGGCCAAGCGCGTCCTCCCCATCACTGCCCTCGACCCCATCGAACACTCCCAGCACTTCGTCCACTACACCTTCGTCGCCAGCGCCCGCATGGCCGAGCCCACCCGTCGCGGAGCAGCCGTACCCACAGCTGACGCAACCCTTAATGCTGGACCACTCGGCATCATAAATACCGGCGACTCCCCCTTCGGCGCACCTGCCGACTCCGACGGAGGCTCCAACGCCTGGGCCATCGCCCCCTCGCACTCCACCTCCGGCCACTCCATGCTGCTCTCCAATCCGCACCTCGCCTGGGCCGGCAGCACCACCTACTTCGAGGCCGAGTTCAACGCCCCCGGCGTCCACATCTACGGAGCCACCCAGGTCGGCCTCCCCGTCCTCCGCTTCGCCTTCAACGACTTCCTCGGCTACACCCACACCGTCAACGGCATCGGCGCCAAGACCCTCTACAGCATCAAGACCAGCCCGCTCCCCGACGGTCGCCCCGGCTACCTCCTCGACGGCAAGACCCTTCCCTTCGAGACCTCCACCGTCACCTTCAAAGTCCGCCAGCCCGACGGC